>JAUNJB010000133.1 GCA_030535375.1 Clostridia bacterium
CGAAAAACCGGGCAGCGAGCACAGAAACACTTTGGAATGTGAAGTGCTTCGGAAGTGGAAGCGGCCGCTGGCTGCTATTCTAGCTTATAGGAAATTGCGCGAAAAACCGGGCGCGTTTGCCCTAATTGGGCGATTTGCAGTGGTTTTCGGAAGTGGAAGCGGCCACTGGCCGCTGTTTATGCCGTGATTGACAAAGGATAGGGGCTGATATGGGAGGGAACTGTCCTCGGCCTGCGGCCGGCGCGCCCGCGCCGCGAACGCACGGAGCGCTGAAAGCGCGGCTATGTGAATTCCCTGGATAGAGCTTAAGCCTCAAAAGGGCATAATTCGCCTGGAAAGCTGCTTTCGTAGAATGCTCGGAATGATCCTGACAGCCCCGTTGCGATAGCCGGAAGAAATAAAGTCCGCCATGGACGAAAACTGTGCGTATATCAGCAAACCAGCCGTCTTCCCCAGGCGGGGAGACGGCTGGTCGCTGTAAAGAAGAAGGAGACGGCTTTATTTGCGCATGGCCTTGCGGAAATTGCGGCGCGTCTTCCAATACTGGGATTCATGGCGGATGGTGTGGATGATGTCTCCGCCGAGGAAGAGAAATACGTTGAGCAGGCACAGCACGATGGTCACGCGCGTGGAGAAGCCGCCCACGATGAAGTAGTAGAGATACAGCGCCGCGTCCGCGAGCGCCAGATACTTCATCTTGATGGGCAGAATCATGAAGAGCAGCACCTCTTCGTCGGGATATATGGCGGCATAGGCGAAGAACAGCGAGAGGTTGAGGAACGTATTATTTGCGTAGCCGGTGATCAGGCAGGCGATGACTGCCGCCACCATGCCGATGAGGTAGTAGAGGTTGAATCTGACCTTACCCCAGCGGTTTTCAAGCCCCAGACCAATCATATAGTAGAAATACAGCGCAAAGATGATGAACAGCGGCGATGTGCTCGGCGGCACAAACACGAAGGTCACAAGCCGCCAGATCTGCCCGCGCAGCAGGCCGGAACGGGTGAGCGTGATCATCGAATAGAGCTGATAACCCAGCGTAGGCCAGATGTAGAGAAGGAGGAACACGATGCCCTGACCGATGACGATGTATTTCATCAGATTGCCGATCGCATAGCGGCGCAGCCTGCGTTCCAGATCGAAGTTGATGCGGTTGTCTTTCAATGGAAACCCTCCTTTTCGAATAGTATACCATATATTCGGGCATAGTAAAACACACCGGACAATCTTTTGGACTGACCCGCGGAGATTGTTGAGGGGTATACAAGAGTTTTTTTCAAAAAAACACATTTGCGGGATTGACAAATCACACATGCAGCGGTATAATATTCCCGTTCTTAAGAGTGATATTCCTCAGTAGCTCAATGGCAGAGCATTCGGCTGTTAACCGAAGGGTTGTAGGTTCGAGCCCTACCTGGGGAGCCAATGCGATCTAATCCGGACTTGCTTTTCCTTGTGGGAAAGGGGTTCGGATTATTTCTTTTCTTCGGGACAATCCCCTGCTTTCGTTCGCGGCCGGGCCACGCCTAAGGGGCCTGCCCCACGAAACGGAAGGCGAAGGAATCCTTGCGGCGAAATCTGCGGTAAGGAGAATCCGCAGAAAACCTCTTTCCGTGCGGGCTTTCATCTTCGAAGGCGCTGCGCCAAGGTGAGCTGCATCAACATGCTCTCGCGGCACGAGCTGTTTCTTGCGGCGCGGAAATGGAGCTTTAAAGTGCCATGCATGGAGAATGGCTTGCGGCAGGCCGTCTGTGTTGTGCCCAGAGAGGGGCTGCACAGATTTGGCACTGTGCAATTCGCTGAGGAAATGTTGTTTTGCTTTGGACTCTATGCTATAATCAGAGCGGAAAAGCATAAGGTAATATACAGCGGAGGACGGGAAGTCTATGAAAAACACTGTTCGGTTGATCGACGTAGCCAAGCGGGCGGGGGTCAGCGTTGGTACGGCTTCACGGGTTATCAATCACCATCCTGCGGTACGTGATGACAAGCGCAGGCGCGTCCTTGAAGCCATCGAGGAGATGGGCTATCAGATCAATGATGTGGCGCGCAGCCTTAAAGCGAATTCCACCAAGACCATCGGCGTGCTGATTCCGGATATCGCCAACGAGTTCTATGCTGATGTGGTGCGGGGAATGGAGGATGTGGCGCGCGGCAGGGGATATTCCTATATTCTGAGCAGTACGGACAGCAACACGGAGAAGGAGTTGCGCTCCATGATGGTCATGCGCGAAAAGCAGGTGGACGGCATCGTGATGATGTCCCATACAGTTGCGCCCTCTTTGCTGCAATACATTGAGGAGAACCGGCTTTCCGTCGTGCTGGTGGCCTCGGGTGTGGAGACATCCGCGATGGCGACCGTCTCTATTGACAACAAACAGGCGGCCCGCGACGCGGTGAATTACCTGATTTCTCTGGGACATAAGCGTATCGCCATGATCGGCGGCCCGGTGAGCGACCTGAGCGGAGGTGTGGCCCGTCTGGAAGGATATCGCCAGGTGATGCGCGAGCACGGTCTGCCCATCCCCCAGGGATATGAGCAGATCGGCATGGAGTACACCTATCAGACCGGATATGACAAGATGGAACTGCTGCTGCAAATGGAAGAGCCGCCGTCGGCCGTGTTTGTGGCAGGGGATTACATGGCCATTGGCGCCATTAAAGCGATTCACGGCCATGGGATTTCGATCCCCGCGGAGATTGCGGTCATGGGGTTTGATAATCTGGCGGTTTCCCAGTATTGCTCGCCGTCGCTGACCACGGTGAATCAGCCGCGCTATCAGATGGGGCAGGAGGCCATGCAGCTGCTCTTTCAGTGTATTGAGGAGGATGGAGCCGAAAAAAGGAATATCGTGCTGCCTCATGAGATCATCAGGCGTCAATCCACGGAAGCGGATATTGCGAGGGGATGATATAGGCAATTTATTGAAAAAAGAGAGTTATTTCTAATTCTCTCTTGACAAACGTATGGGATTGGATTATAATGAACTCACAAAATGAATCGATTCAATATTGGAGGGACAATATGAAAAGGCGTATTCAAATAAGGAGAATGACGGCGAATGGAAAAAGCTTTCTTTTATACCATAAAAATGAATCGATTCCATTTCTGAAAGAGTGAGGGCTTATGGTAGAGTGTAAACCGATAGTTTGGTGCGGACGGAGCGGATATCAGCTTCGCGCATCGGGATATGAGGCTGTGGTGATTCCGTCGCTGGGGGCCAACGCGCTTGTGCTGAGAACGGAATTTGACGGGCATTTGCTCGACATTTTGAATACACCAGCGGATGATAAAGCATTGATCTGTGATCCGTATGCGTACGGCATTCCGGTGCTCTTCCCGGCAAACCGGGTGGCAGGCGGCAGCTATGCGTGGGACGGTGTTACATACACATTTCCGCAGAATTATCCCAATGGCGTCCACATCCATGGGGTGCTGCACAACAGGGAATGGCCTGTGGAGGATTGCGGCACGGCACAGGATCGCGCGTGGATTCGGCTGGGCATGAACACGAGGGATGATGCGCAGCTGCGCAGCCACTTCCCGGTGGATATGGCGATCAGCCTGGAGATCAGCGTCGGCCCGAGGGGGCTGACCCATCTGTTCACCGTTGTCAACGAGAGCGACAGAGAGATCCCCGTCGGGCTGGCGTATCACACGGCGTTTCGGGTGGGCTTTGGCGGTGAGGAGGCCTCGGTGCGGCTGTCGGTTCCCCTTGAGGCCAGATGCACGGAGGATGAGCGCGACCGGCTTCCCGATGGAAGGACGGCTCCGCTGGATGATTTTGAGCGGCGTATTGCGGCGGCGCGCGGCACAAGCCCGCTTGAAAAGGCGGTGGATACGCTTTACACAGCGGTTCCGGGCACACATGAGGCTGTGTTTACGGAGGAAAAGCTGGGGTGTGAGGTGGTGTATCGCACGGCGGCAGATGACCGCTACTGGATTCTGTGGAACAAAACGGCGCGGGAGGGATTTATCTCCGTGGAGCCGCAGACATGGCTGTCGAACGCTATGCACTGCGAATCGCCCGCGCGCTGCGGTGCGCTGTTTGTGCAGCCGCATGGATGCTGGAACAACGAGTGTTCGATTTTTGTGAGGCCGGCAAAGGAGTGATACCGTGACAAATGTGATCGAGATGAGGGGCATTTGTAAGGCATTTGGCGGCGTGCCGGTGCTCAAGGGCGTCGATTTTGAGCTGGGCGCGGGTGAAATCGTCGCGCTGGTGGGCGAAAACGGCGCGGGAAAGAGCACCCTCATGCGGATTCTGACGGGCATTTACGCCAAGGATGGAGGAGAGATCCTTTACGCCGGGCAGCCGGTTTCCTTCCGCAACGCGAAGGAGGCCAGCGCCGCGGGCATCCAGATCATTCATCAGGAGTTCAACCTGTTTCCCAATCTCTCGGTGACGGAGAACATTTTTCTCGATCATCCGCAGATGGTGCGCCATGGCATAGTGGATGGGAAGCGCGCACGCAGCCGCGCTGCGGAGCTTGTTGCCGCCATCGGCGGGGATTTTGATGTCGATGAGAAGGTCGGCAGCCTCACCGTGCAAAATCAGCAGATCGTGGAGATCGCCAAAGCGTTGGCCTGTGACGCGAAGGTGTTGATCATGGACGAGCCGACCTCGGCGCTTCCGGAGAGCGAGGTACAGAAGCTCTTTCGCACCATCCGTGCGCTCAAGGCGCAGGGCGTATCGATCATTTACGTGTCGCACAGGCTGAATGAGATCTTTGAAATCTGCGAACGGATTGCAATCCTGCGCGACGGCGTCACCATCCGGCAGGCCAGGCTGAGTGAAACGAATCGGGATGAGGTCATTCACATGATGGTAGGGCGTGAAGTGGGCAGGCTCTATCCGAAGTCCGAGGAGAGATTCGGGCAGGATTGCCTGACGGTGAGCGGCCTGCGCGATTCCGGGAATGTGGTCCGGGGTGTGACGTTTGGGGTGCGCGCGGGAGAGATCCTGGGGCTGTATGGATTGATCGGCAGCGGCGCTACGGAATGCCCGGAGATGATCTTTGGCCTGGCCGAGCACACGCAGGGCGAGGTGGCGGTCAAGGGTGTGCCGCTTCGGGAGCTGTCCGTGCGGGAAGCGATCCGCAGAGGCATCGCCTATGTGCCCGCAGACAGGCACAGACAGGGCATTGTGCGCCCGCTGTCCGTGCGCTTTAACATATCGCTTGCCGTTTTAAAGCGGATATCAGGACGCCTGCTGATCCGGCGCGCACAGGAGGACGCCTTGGTCGAAGAATACATCCAAAAGCTGTCCATCAGGTGCGCGGGCGATTCGCAGTCGCTGGAGCATCTCTCCGGCGGCAATCAGCAGAAGGTGGTCATCTCCAAGTGGCTGGCGACCAGGCCGGACGTGCTCATCCTCAATGATCCGACGCGCGGCGTGGATGTGGGCGCGAAGGCGGAGATTTACCGCATCATCAGCGAGTTGGCGGGTGAGGGCATGGCAGTGGTGATCACCTCTTCCGACATCGATGAGATTTTGGGCATGTCTGACCGCATTCTCGTGTTCAGAAAAGGGACGATTGTGCGCGAGGTTTCCCACGGGGAGGCGGATATGGCCAGCCTGCTGGCCGCCGCTGTTTCCGGCTGAGGCAGTCAAGAGAAAGGAGCACTGTGCTATGAGTGAGCAAAAAAGCGGGGGCAAGCCCCTGCTGCGCAGCCTGTGCGGGAGGAAAGAGACACCTATTTTGCTCTTTACTCTCGCCGTATACCTGTTCTTCTGCCTGATTGCGCCCAACTTCAGGGGCGTGACGAATTTCATGATTATCGTTCAGCAGATCGCCATCAATGGCATTGTGGCGCTTGGAATGACGATTGTGATCATGATCGGGGGCATGGATCTCTCGGTCGGCGCGATTCTCTCGCTGTGCGGCGTATGCGGCGGCATGCTCGACAATGCGGGCCTGCCCATCGTGCTGACGGTGGCGCTCACGCTGTGCATCGGTGTGGCCGCAGGCGCCGTCAATGGGCTGCTGATTACGCGGCTGGACATTCCCGACATCATCGTGACGCTGGCGACCATGAATATTTTCCGCGGCCTGGCGGTGATCATGACGGGCGCCAAGTGGGTGACGGATTTTTCGCCGGGATTCAAGGCGCTTGGTTCCACGGCGGGCGGCTTTCTGTGCTTTCCCGTGGTCGTCTATCTGCTGCTGATTCTCTGCTTTGCATTTATGCTGAACCGAATGAATTTCGGGCGGAAGCTTTACGCGCTGGGCGGCAATCCGCATGCGGCTTCGCTGATGGGGCTTGACTGCAAAAGGCTGCGCTGCCGGGTATACATGATCAACGGCTTTTTGCTGGCCATCGCCGGGCTGATGTTCGCCTCGATGATGAACAGCATACAGGCGGCGACGGCCGCCACGGGCCTGCAGTTCCAGACGATGAGCGCGGCGCTGATCGGCGGGGCAAACATATTCGGCGGCGCGGGCTCCGTGCTGGGCACGGTGATCGGCTCCTTTCTGATGGGCAGCATCAAAAACGGACTTGTGCAGATTCATGCGTCGGAATACTGGCTGGATTTTTTCACGGGTGCGATCATCCTGCTCGCCCTGATTGTGAATCTCGTGCAGAGCGCCCGGGGAGGGAGGAAACGTCATGGAAAAGACTAAACCGGCGCTGGGCGCGCGGCTGAGCGGTGTGCGCCAGTACGTCAAGCTGCTGATCATCCTGATTGTGGAGGTGGCATTTTTTTCGGCCTTTGCGCCCTACTTCGCCTCCTCGCGCAACTTTGTGAACATCCTGCGGCAGGCATCCGAGATCGGCATCATGGCGATTCCGCTCACACTGCTGCTGGTGGCTGGGTATATGGATCTGTCCGTCGGTTCGATTATGGGCCTGAGCGGGATCATGGTCGGCATGCTCATGCGCGCCGGTGTCAGCGTTCCGCTGGCAATTCTGGTCGGCCTTGCCACGGGCGTTGCGGTCGGGCTGCTCAATGGATTCATGATCGGGTGCCTGAATATCCAGGGCGTGGTGGTGACCATCGGCTCCCAGGTGATGATCCGCGGTCTGTGCTACATCGTCACACAGGGCCGGGCCGTGAGCGGATATCCGCGGGCGTTTTTCACCCTCAACAAGACTGTGGCGGGCATACCGATTTCGGTGTGGGTATGGCTCACGCTCTCGGTGCTGGCGATCGTTGTGCTTGAGAGAAGCTACATCGGGCGCAACATCAAGGGCATTGGCAATAACGCCACGGCGTGCGTCTATTCCGGTGTGCCGGTACGGCGGTACAAGGTGCTGCTGTTTGCCTTCTGCGGATTGGTGACGGCGGTGGCTTCCGTCTTCCTGATCAGCCGGATCTCAAGCGCTGAGGCGACGTTGGGTTCCGGATATGAGCTGGACGTCATTACGGCGGCGCTGCTGGGCGGCGTGAGCATCATGGGCGGCAAGGGCACGGTGCAGGGGGCGATGCTGGGCATTGTCATCATCGGCATTCTTCGCAACGGGCTGAACATGATGGGCATGTCCAGCATCTATCAGTCGATTATTCTGGGCGTACTGCTGCTCATCGCGGTGACGGAGCGCAGGAAGAAGGCATGAACGCGGGTGCTGCCGGCATGGGGCCGGTTTGCATACAGAAAACAATCATCAAAAGGAGGAAGACCATGAACACTAGGAAACGTCTGGCTTTGCTGGGGGCGGCTGTCATGCTGCTGACCATGATTCTCAGCCCGGCAGCAATGGCTGAGGGGGAGAAGCGCACGTATTTCATCAGCCCCAAGATGGTGGGCGCGGCATATTGGGAATATGCCAAGGAAGGCGCTCTCAAAGCCGGGGAGGATCTGGGCGTGGAGGTCATTTGGAATGGCACGCCTGAGGTGGACGCCGCGAAGCAGGTCAACATGCTTCAGGACATGCTCATCCGCGAGGTGGACGGCATGGCCGTGGCCGTCAACGACGCTACGTCGATGACGAATGTGTTTGACGAGGCCGCCGCAGCGGGAATTCCGGTTGTCACATTCGACTCGGATTCCAGCGATGCCGAACGCGCCTATTATATTGCCTCCGATACGGACGAGGCAATCGGCTTGGCATTCCTGGACTGCCTCATTCAGCAGATGGAGGAGCCGAAGGGAAAGATTGCCATCATGATCGCTTCCCCCAGCGCGGCCAACATCATCGCCTGGCGCGACGCCGCGATGGCGAAGCTGGAGGCGGATTACCCTGAGATCGAAGTGGTGGGCGTGTACCCCAGCAACGATGATTCCCAGAAGGCCTATGAGAACGCCGTCAGCTTCATTCAGGCCAATCCGGATCTGGACGGAATCCTGTGCATGGCCGCGGGCGAAACGCCTTCTGCCTGCAAGGCTGTGGAAGAGGCCGTGGCCGCGGGCCAGCTCGAGGCCGGCCAGGTGAAGATCGGCGGCATGGGTATCCCCAGCATGATGAAGGATTACCTGGAAAACGGCACGACGGAGTATTGCGTCATGTGGAATCCGAGCGACCTGGGCTATACGGCGACGTGGGTGCTCGATCAGCTTGCGCAGGGCAATGCCATTGAGGACGGCGTGGATATTGGCCTGGATAACCCGCTCAAGGTG
>JAUNJB010000134.1:0-6863 GCA_030535375.1 Clostridia bacterium
CTTCCGAAGCACTCCATACTCCAAAGTGTTTCTGTGCTCGCTGTCCGATTTTTCGCGCAATTTCCTATAAGCAAAAAAACGCGCCGTGCGCGCTCCCTCTTCCGAAGCACTCCATACTCCAAAGTGTTTCTGTGCTCGCTGCCCGGTTTTTCGCACAATTTCCTATAAGCAAGAAAGCGCGCCGTGCGCGCTCCACTTCCGAAGCACTTCAAAGCGTTTCTGTGCTCGCTGCCCGGTTTTTCGCGCAATTTCCTATAAGTCAAAAAAACAGGCCGGCTGGTTTTCCAACCGGTCTGTGATATTCTGACCACCTTGTTTATCCGCTTTAAAGCGCTTTGTCACGGCTCACCGACCGCGCCCACGTACACTACAACGTCGTCAAGCAGCACGCTCACCAGCATCTGTCCCTTGCCGGTGCGTCGCTCCACGGCGACCTCCGACGCGTTCAGCTGTGTGACATGGCCGTGCTTCTGTTCGAAGATCACACGGTCTGCGCGCGTCACATTGACAAAGCCTGCCAGCGCCTGGCCGGTTTCCCCGCTCTTTGTCATCGGCAGGAGCTTTTGCCCCTTGGTGCCGCGGCCCTGGCGCTCAATATCGTCTGCCATCATGCGCTTGCCAAAGCCTCTGTCGCTGACGACCAGCACCATATCGCCCGGCTGCGGCACCTCAAACCAGCAGACCTCGTCGCCCTCGGAAAGCGTCATGCCGCGCACGCCGGCGGTGGCGCGCCCCGTGGCGGACACGGTATCCAGCCGGAAGCGGACGGCCATGCCCATGCGTGTGACGAGAACCAACTCGTCCTTGTCCTTGGGCTCCATCTGCACCATGCCCACCAGCTCGTCGTCCCCCTTGAGGGAAATCGCGACAAACCGCGAGCGGCGAATGCCATATTCCGCGGCGGCGGTGCGCTTGACCTGGCCGTTTCTCGTGATGAAGAGCAGCTCGCCCTTCTTGTCCATCTCCTCGCTCTTGGCGCAGATCATCGCCACTGCGCGCTCGCCGTCGCTCAGGCCCGCGATCAGGCCCGTGAGCAGGCTCCCGCGCTCCTTGAGCCGGAAGGTCTCCGGAATCTTCGCCACGTCGAGCATAAAGCAGTTGCCGCGGTTGGTAAAGAAATAAAGCGACGAATCCGTCATCGTGAGGATGGTTTCCAGCACCTCCTCGCGCGCGCCCGGCTGCTGGAGGTACTTGTCCACCATGCGCGGACTCATGCGGCGCAGCTGACCATCCCGCAGGCGCAGGATCGCCGTTTCCTCCGCCAGAGGCTTGTTTTCCACCACCGGCAGCCTGGCGGAATCATCCTCAATGAGCTCCGTGCGGCGGTCATCGCCGAACTTTTCGCGGATTTCGAGCATTTCCGTGCGGATGACGCCGATGAGCTTCTTCTCGCTTTTGAGGATACCCTCCAGGCGGTTGATCGTCTTGAGGATCGCCATATACTCCTTGCGCAGCGCCTCGATCTCCAGACCCGTCAGCCTCTGGAGACGCATGTCAAGGATCGCCTGTGCCTGAATATCGGACAGGCCGAAGCGGTTCATCAGCTGTTCCTTGGCCTCTTTGGGATTCTTGCTCTTGCGGATGAGCGCGATCACCTCGTCAAGATGATTGACCGCGACCATCAGGCCCGCCAGGATGTGCTCCCTGGCGCGCGCCTGCTCCAGCTCATACTTCGTTCGCCTGGTGATGACGCGCTTTTGATGCTCTATATAATATGTAAGCATCGCCTTGACGCCCATCTGCATGGGACGTCCCTCGGCAATAGCGACCATGTTGACGCCGAAGGTGACCTGCAAATCGGAATACTTGTAGAGCACCGAAAGGATCATCATGGGATCGACGTCGCGCTTCAGTTCGATCACCGCGCGCAGGCCCGTGCGGTCGGACTCGTCGCGGATATCGTAGATGCCGCCAAGCTGTGCCTTCTTTTCCTCGCTGAGCTTGAGGATTTTCTCCAGCATAGCCGCCTTGGGCACCTGATAGGGCACCTCGGTGATGACGATCAACTTGCGGCCCGCGCTGCCGTCCTCGATGTGCACCTTGGCGCGCAGCGTCAGCTTGCCGCGCCCCGTCTCATAGGCGCGTGCGATCTCCTCGTTGTTAATCAGACAGCCGCCGGTGGGAAAGTCCGGCGCGGGCATCACGCGCATGATCTCCGCCAGGCTGGAATCGGGCTTGTCCATCAGCAGGACGGCAGCGTCGATCGCCTCGCGCAGGTTGTGCGGCGGGATATTCGTCGCCAAGCCGACGGCGATGCCCGACGTGCCGTTGACCAGCAAATTCGGATAGCGCGCGGGCAGCATGTCCGGCTCCTTGAGGGAATCATCAAAGTTGAAGCTGAACGGCACGGTATCCTTGTCGATATCGCGCAGCATCTCCAGTGCCAGGGGCGCCATGCGCGCCTCGGTGTAACGCATGGCGGCGGCGCTGTCCCCGTCGATGGAGCCGAAATTGCCGTGGCCGTCGACCAGCAGGCCGCGCATGCTGTAGGGCTGCGCCATGCGCACCATGGCATCGTAAACGGAGCTGTCGCCGTGGGGATGATATTTGCCCAGGCAGTCGCCGACGATGCGGGCGCACTTCTTGTGCGGCTTATCCGGCGTGATGCCCAGCTCCTGGAGCGTGAAGAGAATGCGCCGCTGCACGGGCTTGAGGCCGTCCTCCACGCGCGGCAGCGCGCGCTCGAGGATGACGTGCTCCGCATACGGGATCATCGAGATGTGCATGACCTCTTCCATCGGCCGCTGGATGATCTCATGCTGCGCCTGACCGCCCTTGGGCGGCTGGCCGCCTTCCTTTCTGCGTGCCATTACTTCTCCTTTCCTTCCCGTGCGAGGAATGTATCCACCTTATTAAAATCGGCATAAGCCGTGATGTAGTCGCGCCTTGGCTCGACCTTGTCGCCCATGAGCAGCGTCACCAGGCGCTCGGCCTCGGTCACATCCTCCAACGTCACCTGCATGAGCTGGCGGTTCTCGGGGTTCATGGTCGTCTCCCAAAGCTGGGGCGGGTCCATCTCGCCCAGTCCCTTATAGCGCTGGATGGTGTAGCCCCTGCCCACGGACGCGGTCGCCTTGGCCAGCTCCTTGTCATCGTAGGCATAGATGATCTTCTCGCCCTTGGCAACGCGATAAAGCGGCGGCATGCCGATGTACACATGCCCCTCCGTGATCAGCGGGCGCATGTAGCGGTAGAAAAACGTCAGCAGAATCGCGCGGATATGCGCGCCGTCCTGATCGGCATCCGAGAGGATGATGACCTTGTAATACTTGAGGCCCTTGAGGTCAAAATCCTCGCCGATGCCGGTGCCCAGCGCGGTGATGATGGAGCGGAACTCCTCGTTGGCCAGCACCTGGTCGATGCGCTTTTTCTCGACGTTGAGCGGCTTGCCGCGGATCGGCAGAATCGCCTGAAAGCGCCTGTCGCGTCCCTGCTTGGCGGAGCCGCCTGCGGAGTCGCCCTCGACGATGAACATCTCGTTTTCCTCGGGCTTTCTGCCCGTGCAGCTGGAGAGCTTGCCCACCAGCGGCGCGGCCTCCAATTGGTTCTTGGCGCGCGCGACCTCCTTGGCCTTGCGCGCCGCCTCGCGCACCTTGCAGGCGCGCAGCGCCTTTTCCACCATCGCCTGCGCGACATCCTGATTTTTGAGGTTCTCCAGGTATTCCGTCATCCGCGCATAGACAAACGCTTCCACGGCCGGGCGCACCTCCGTGTTGCCCAGCTTGCCCTTGGTCTGTCCCTCGAACTGCGGATTGCGCACAAACGTCGCCAGCACCGCGGTGATGCCCTCGCGGTAATCCTCGCCCATCAGGTTGTTGTCCTTCTCCTTGAGCGCGCCGATCTTGCGGGCATAGTCGTTGAGCGCGCGGGTGAAGCCCGCCTTGAAGCCCATCTCGTGCGTGCCGCCCTCGGCCGTGGGGATGTTGTTGACATAGGAAAAGATGCTCTCCGAATAGTCGTCCGTATGCTGCACGGCCAGGCAGATGCGCACGTCGTCCTGCATGCCCTCCAGCATCAGCACGCCCTCATACAGCGGCGTCTTGTCCCGGTTGATGTACTTCACATAGTCCGCCAGGCCGCCCTCGTACATAAAGACGGTCTTCTGCTTGTCCGCATCCTTTTCACGCTCGTCGACAAACGTGATCTCCAGCCCTTTGTTGAGGTAAGCCAGCTCGCGCAGATGGCGGCGGACGGTGTCCGCGTTGAACTTCGTTTCCTCAAACACGGTATCGTCCGGCAGGAAGGTGACGCGCGTTCCATGCCGCCGGGTGGCGCTCACGCGCTCAAGCGGCGTGACAGCGCGGCCGGAGGTCACCTTCTTCTCCTTCTCGTCGTAGTTGCTCTCAAAGCGCATGCGATAGTGTCCGCCGCCTGTGCAGCTATCCACAACCAGCCACTTTGACAGCGCGTTGACCACCGACGCGCCCACGCCGTGCAGGCCGCCCGAGTACGTGTAATTCTGATGATCGAACTTGCCGCCCGCGTGCAGACGGGTGTAGATGACCTCCACGCCCGTGATGCCCAGCTCGGGATGCATGTCCACCGGCACGCCGCGCCCGTCGTCCTCCACGGATGCGCTGCCGTCCTTATGCAGCTCCACGCAGATGCTCCTGGCATAGCCGTTAGCCACCTCGTCGATCGCGTTATCCACGATCTCCCAGAGCAGGTGGTGCAGGCCGCGGGAGCCCGTCGAGCCGATATACATGCCCGGACGCATCCGAACCGCATCCAGCCCCTCGAGCACCTTGAGCATGCTGGCAGAGTATGTTTTCGCCATGAAATGACCCCTCCTTGTGGTGATGCAAGATTATATTATACTGGAATTTTCCCGATTTGGCAATCCTCTGCCACAAACTTCGCCGCTGTCCCGCCTGAATAAAGCGTGCCCATGCGGATACACTAAGCGCACCCGAATACACGAAAAGAAAGCGAGGTATTCCCATGTCCATTGGCATGATTCTTCTGGTTGTGATCGCGCTGCTGATTCTCTTCGGCGTGCTCCAGCGCGTGCTTGACCGCATGGCGCTCACCGACAGACAGGCGCTTTTATGCGTGGCCGCGATCTTCGTGGGCGGCTGGCTGCCGGACATCACCCTGGGCGCCGTCACGATCAACATCGGCGGCGCATTGGTTCCGCTCATCGTGTGCATCTATCTGTTTTTTCATGCGGGCACGGCCAAAGAACGCATCCGCTGCATTGTCGCCGCTGTGCTGACCGCGGCGGCGATCTACGCCATCAGCCTGTTCTTCCCCGCCGACCCGGTTGCCATGCCGTTTGATCCCATGATCCTCTACGGCATCTGCGGCGGCATGATCGCCTGGCTGCTGGGCCGCTCGCGCAGGAGCGCGTTCATCGCGGGCATTCTGGGCGTCATCCTCGCCGACGTGCTGGTGGGCGTGATCAACTGGTCAAAGGGCATCAACCAGGCCGTACATCTGGGCGGAGCGGGCGCGCTGGACGCCGTGGTCCTCTCCGGCGTGACGGGCGTGCTGATGTGCGAGCTTTTCGGCGAGATCATGGAGCGCATCGCCAGCGGCAAGGCCGGTGAAGGCGCCATCGAGGGAGGCGACCGCACATGAAGACGAAGCTTCTGCGCCTGATGCTCTCCTTCTCGCTCGCGCTGACGCTCTACATCGCGTGCAGCATGGACGCCTATGCCGACGATTGGGGCGACGATCACGAGCTGTTCACCGCGGTCGACGCATCCGGCACGCTTCTGTTCAGCTTCAGCGGCGCGGTCTCCGAAGGCGACGAGTACATCAGCGGCGACAACATCCTCTACCGGATCGCCACCGTAAACGGCAGCACCGCCATCGCCGAGCGCATCGGCGAGGAAACCATGCCGGACGTCTCCTGGCTGGATACCGGTGAGGCGCAGGCCGTATTCGCCCAGGAAGAATCCGCGTCCGAGAGCGATGGGGCGCTTCCCGTGGCCTCCGACAGCACAGACACAAAAAAGCTCATCGCCATGTACGTCACGCACAGCGACGAGAGCTATGTGCCCAGCGACGGCACGGAGAGCATCGAGGGACAGGGCGGCATCTACGACGTGGCCCGCGAATTCCGGGATGCCCTGCAGGCCCAGGGCGTCGACGTGATTCTGGATGAATCGACGCATCTGCCGCACGACTCCGGCGCCTACCGCCGCAGCCGCCAGACGGCTGAACGCCTGCTGCAAAAGCAGCCGGACGCCATCATCGACATCCACCGCGACGGCATCCCCGACGCCAGCGAATATACCTGCACCATCCACGGCGAGAACGCCTCTCAGGTGCGCCTGCTCGTGGGCCGCGGCAACCAGAACAGCGAGGTCAACCGCGAGTTCGCCAAGCAAATCAAGGCCGTGGCGGACAAGCAGTATCCCGGGCTTGTCAAGGATATTTTCATCGGCAAGGGCAACTACAATCAGGATCTCTCCCCCAACGCCATACTGCTTGAGTTTGGCACACACACCATCAGCAAGGAACGCGTGCTCAACTCCACCGATCTGATGGCCAATGTCGTAAGCACCACGCTCTACGGCCCGCAGACCGGCAGCGCCAAATCCTCCGAATCCGCCGCCTCCACGGCAAACGCCGACACGAAGGGCGAAACGAAGGGCTCTGTATCCGGCATCGCGATCATGATCGCGGTGGTGGTTGTGGGCGTGGCGATCTTTGCCCTCGTCCAGACAGGCGGAGGCAAGGCGATGAAAAAGAAGATCGGCAGCGGCGTAAGGGAGATGACCGGCGGACTGTTTGGCGGCAGACGCCCGGGCAACGACGCCACCTGAGACGGGTGAAAAGCGGCCACTCCTGAAGCGCTTCGACAACGTGTTTCTGTGCTCGATGCCTGGTTTTTGCGCAATTTCCTATCAGTTGAA
>JAUNJB010000134.1:6963-8467 GCA_030535375.1 Clostridia bacterium
GGATGTTTATCCGCCTTCGCCCTCTCCGTTTGCCGGGGGGTTATCGGAAAAATACCGGCGATAATCCCTGGGCGTGCGCCCTGTCAGGCGGCGAAAGGCCTGGGCAAAGTAGCTGGGGCTTTCAAAGCCGCAGCGAAGGGCAACCTCTGTCACGGGCAGATCGGTTTGCGCCAGCAGCCGGGAGGCCTGGCGAATGCGGTACCTCAGAAGATACTGAATCGGTGTGATGCCGATAGTCCGCTGGAAGCAGCGCAGGCACTCCCGCTTGCCCACGTTGGCCGCCGCCGCCACCTCCTCAAGGGAAATCGCCCTGTCGTAATTTTCATGGAAGCAGCGCAGCATCTCCTTCAGGCGGCGGGTATCGTTGTTTTCCTCCATCACGGGCCCGGCAGGGGCCGCATGCTCCGCCGCCAGTATCCACAGCCGCCCCAGCGCCGCGCGGACAGAGAACTCCCAGCCAAACGTCTCCTCCGCAAAGGCATGATAGGCCTCCTCCAGCGCATCCGTCGCCTGCCGCTGCCAGGGCGTATTCCCGAACAGCGGCAGCGCCCGCGTGGGCGAGCGCAGCATGGGCTGAAGGTAGCGCTGCTCAAACACGCTGCCCGGCGTGCCCGCCAGCAGGTCGGCGGAAAACACCAGCGAATGGAGCCGGCAGGCGCCGCCATCTATCAGCTGCACGCTGTGAAGCGCGCTGGAATTGATGAGCATTCCATCACCCGTTTCAAGAAGCCACGTGTCCGTATTCACACGGACCATCCCGCGCCCTTCGACGATGGTCATGGCTTCCACCTCCTCGTGCCAATGCCACGGCACCTCCTGGGCGACATTCAGCCGGACATCCACATTGTAGCAGGAGCATGGGAATACATGCGGATTGTCCAGATCGAGCTGACGGTGGTCCTCCGACAGCTGCAAATCGCGGATTTGTCCAGGGATCACGGCTTTGCCCTCCTTGGTCGCTTTTATGATAATATAAGTCGGTTTTCTGCTTGTGTCAAGCACAAAAAAATACTATGATCATGTTACCAAGAAGAAAGGAAGGTACACAGCTATGAAAGTCACCCTGGTGGACATCGAGCAACCCAAAACGCTTTTTCACTTACTTGATACCTTTAAAGGCCCCGTGTTCTGCGGCGGCATGGACCTGAGAAACAACCAGGATCTCAAGAGCATGATCTGCGGGATGACGGCTCCCGGAAAGAGCATTCCCCAGCTGGAGCTGACGGTGCCCGAAGCCGGTGATGTTTCGCGCCTGCTGCGCTTTATGCGCGACGGCTGCGGCACGGCCGCCTGACCCCTTACAGGCGCGATTGCGATAGAATCTGTGTGCAATTCCGCGCACCTACTTGCCGCGGGCCGCATTTAATCCCTGCGCCCGAAAAAGGCGCGGGCTTCCACAATTCAAAAGTGGCTGTAAAGCGAAGCGTATCCGCATCGGCTTTACGGCCTCTTTTTTGACTTATAGGAAATTGCGCGAAAAACCGGGCATCGAGCACAGAAACAC
>JAUNJB010000135.1 GCA_030535375.1 Clostridia bacterium
GGATGCTGCACCGCCACGCGCAGCTGGCGATGGATCTGGGCATGCCGCAGGACAATGTCATCATCCTGGAGCTGGGGCAGGCCCTGGAGCTCTCTGAGGATGAGGCGAGCATCACGGGGCCGATTCCGACCGGCTCGGTCATGGTGGACGGCCTTGGCGTGGGCGACGTGGGCAATGTCGTGCTCAGGGACCGCAAGCATCTCTCTCAGGACGGCCTGATCATCGTGGTCGTGGGCGTCTGCAGGGAGACGGGGCAGGTTACATCCGGCCCGGAGCTCATCTCGCGCGGGTTTGTCTATGTGCGCGAAAACGAGGAGCTGATCTCCGGGGCGCGCAATGTCGCCATGAGCGTGCTGGCACGCTATGACCGCATCGAGCAGAGCGACTGGACGGCCATTAAAAACGGCATCAAGGATGAGATGCACACCTATCTGTTCAATCTCATCAAGCGCAATCCGATGATCCTGCCGATCATCATGGAAACCTGATCCGCTGGCGTGCCAGCAAGATAAAGAAGGAAACCGACATGAATATTTACGATACAGCGCACCGTCTGGCGGGCGAGATCAGCCAGAGCGACGAGTGTGTGAGGCTCCGCGAGCTGCGGGAGCGCGCTTACAGCGATGAAACGAACCGCGTATTGCTGGAGGAGTATAAGCGCCTTCAGGTGCAGCTCCAGATGAGCATGGTCGGCGCGGCCGGACAGATGCCCAGCGAGGATATGCAGCGCTTTCAGCAGCTTGCCTCTTTGCTGTATATGAACAACGACGTTCAGGCGTATCTAATGGCGGAAATGCAGATGCAGAAGACCCTGGCCGATGTGTTCAAGATTCTGACCGAGGCCGCGGGCATCACATTTGATCTGCCTGAGCGCGCCTGAGGCGCGAGTGTGTTTTATCCGCGCGTGTCCTGATGGGTGCGGGCGGAGCGGTCTTTACCCCAACGGGAGGAAAGCGATTTGGCGAAGAAAAAAAAGCGCGCGGGTCGCGTGCTCGACGAACATGAGCTGCATGAGCGCCGCCGCTACGGCTTTTTCTGGTACGATTGGCTGTGGAGGGTTTTGCGCCCGATTCTGGTGTTTCTGGCATCGTTTGTGATCGTCTGCGGCCTGGTATACACGGGCTATCGGAAGGTTGACGAGATGTTTTTTGCGCCGGTGGATGCGCAGGATACGAGCGTGACCTCGTTTGCCGTCGCATCCGGCAGCTCACTGTCAACGGTTTCAAAAAACCTTGAGGAAGCGGGATTGATCCACAATCACTCCGTCTTCAAGTATATGGCCGATTTCATGGGTATGGGTCAGAAGATCCAGAGCGGCGATTACGAGCTCAGCCGGTCGATGTCTGCCACGGAAATCCTCGATCAGCTGATTTCCGGCGACGGAAAGCCGCTGACCGCGCGCATCACCATCATTCCCGGCTGGACGATCGAGGATATTGCGCAGTATCTGGTCGATCAGAAGATCCTTTCGACTGCGGACGAATTCCTCGCCCTTTGCAAGACGGGCGAGAGCTACAGCGGGTATTATTTCATCGAGGAGATGCTCGACAAGGGCGATGCGGACAGCCGCAAATATGCGCTTGAAGGATATCTCTCGCCCAATACCTATGAAATCTACACCAGCTCCAGCGCCGATACGATCATCAAGCGCCTGCTTTCCCAGACCGAGGCGGCTTATTTGATCGGCTACGATGAGCGGGCGCAGGAGCTGGGAATGACGATGGATGAGGTCTTTACCCTCGCGTCGATGATCGAGAAGGAAGCCAAGACTGCGGATTTTGCCAAGGTCAGCGCGGTGTTCCACAATCGTTTGAAGCTCGACATGACGCTTGGATCGGACGTCACGGTCAAGTATGCATCCGGTTCCCAGAAGATGTACCTCACCAACAGCGATTTGGCGGTCGAGTCCCCGTACAACACGTACAGGAACAAGGGGCTTCCGGTTGGCCCGATCTGCAATCCGTCGATGGACGCGGTTGTCGCTGCGCTCTATCCGGACGAGCAGTATATCGCGCAGAAGTATCTGTACTTCTGCTCGACCGATCCGAACTCCGGCGAGCTGCATTTCTCCAGAACGCAGGAGGAGCACGACGCGGCGGTGGCGATGTACAGGCCGCTTTGGGAAGAATACGACAAGAGCAGAGGGTTGAACTGATGAATGGTATGCCGACGCTGCTCGCTCCGGCGGGCGGCATGCGGCCCTTGATGACGGCGCTGCGCTTTGGCGCAGACGCCGTTTATTGTGGGGCAAAGCAGTATGGCCTGCGCGCGCAGGCGCAGAATTTTGACGAGGAACAGCTGGCGTATGCGGTACGGCTGGCGCATGCGGCGGGTGCTCAGGTGAATCTGACGCTGAATATATTCGCCTTTGACGGGGACCTTCCGGGTATGGTGCGCATGGCGCGGACGGCGAAGGATGTGGGCGTGGACGCGGTGATCGTCTCCGATTTGGGGGCGATTTCCATGATCGCGCGGCAGGTGCCGGGGCTCGATATTCACGTGAGCACGCAGGCCAATACCACCAACAGCGCCTCCGCGCGCGTCTATCGCGATCTGGGGGCGAGCCGCATCGTGCTCGCGCGGGAGATGACATTTGAGCAGATCGAGCGCATGGCGCGGGAATTGCGCGGAGAGATCGAATTGGAGTCATTCATCCACGGTGCGGCGTGCATGTCCTACTCCGGCCGCTGCATGCTTTCGAGCTTCTTGAACGGACGCAGCGCGAATCGGGGTGCGTGCAGTCAGCCCTGCCGCTGGACGTACACGCTTCATGAGCGCACGCGTCCTGATGAGGCCATGCCCGTGGAGGAGGATGCGCGCGGCACGGCGATTCTCTCCAGTCGGGATATCTGTATGATGGATCACCTGCCGCGGCTGATGGAAAGCGGCGTCGGCTGCTTCAAGGTCGAGGGGCGGATGAAGACGGAGATCTACATTGCGACGGTCATCGGGGCGTACCGCAGGGCTATGGATGCGTACGGGCGCGACCCGCAGGCGTATATGCGGGACACGGCTTTGCACTCGGAGCTGCGGGCGGAACTTGACAAGGTGAGCCACCGCGTCTATGACACGGGATTCTATTTCGGACAGCCGCAGGTTTGCGGCGGGGCCGTCGGCGTGACGCAGGCTTCCGAGTACATGGGGTATGTGCTGGATGTCTCCGGCGGCGAGGCGCTTGTGGAGATGAAAAACCGTTTCTTTGTCGGGGATGAGCTGGAGACGGTTACGCCGCAAGGCAGCCGGAAGATGATCGTCGAGGATATTGTGCTCGATGAGACTGGCGAGCATGTCGGCGTGGTCAGCGTGCCGCTGACGCATGTGCGCATTCCCTGCGGGGATTGGCTCGAGGCGGGGGATATGCTGCGCGGGCCGGTGAGAAACCGCGCATGATCGTATGGCTGCGTAGGGCATAACGGGAAGACGCTGAGTTTTGCACAAAAAACAAGTGCGGCTCAGCGTTTTTATGTGCGCGGGGAATTCTGCTTTTGCGCAAGGCGGGCGTATTCATATAAGAAAGAGTTGAAAAAAAATGGGTGGTATGCTATACTCATGGATGACAGAGAAGGGGCTTTAAAAAGAGCCGCTGTTTTGACCAAATTGAAGGATACGGCTTCTTCATCGGACGCGCCTGCGTTTTGATGAAGGCCGCTGAACGGCAAATGAGCATATCAATCATCATCCCTACGCTGAATGCGGAGGCGTATATAGAGCGGCTGATTCGGGCACTTCTTGAGCAGACCGTTGTGCCGGACGAGATCATTGTGGTGGATTCGGAATCCGAGGACAATACGGCGAAGATCGCGGCCGGCCTTCTGCGGGTTCATCTGATGCCCATCGGGCGAAAAGTGTTTGACCATGGCGGCACGAGAGATATGGCGCTGCGGGCAAGCCGCGGTGAATTTGTGCTGTTTATGACTCAGGATGCGCTGCCGGTGGACGCACACTATATCGAGCATTTGGTCGCACCGTTTGCAGATGAAAGGGTGGCGGCTGTCGGGGGACGGCAGGTCGCATATCCTGACGCGCGCCCCTTTGAGAAGGCCGTACGCCGCTACAACTATTCTGCGGAGGAGCGCGTGTGGGACGCGGAAGACATCGAAAGGCTCGGTGTGCGCGCATTTTTGATTTCGGATGTGTGCGCGGCTTATAGGCGCAGCGCATATCTGGAGACGGGCGGGTTCGACCACCCGATTTTGACCAATGAGGACATGCTGATGGCGGAGCGGCTGCTGCATGCCGGATATAAGCTGGCGTATTGCGGGAGGGCAGCGGTGTATCACTCGCATCGATTCACGCTGCGCCAGGATTATCAGCGCAACTTGATTGTCGGCCGAACCATGAAGCGTTACGAGCAGAGATTTGAGTACGTCAAGGAGACGGGTGAGGGTATCGGGCTGGCCAGGGCCGTGCTGATGCAGCTCATTCGAGAGGGCGAGCTTGTGGAATGCGTGTGTTTCGCGGCAAGCTGCGCGGCCAGACTGCTTGGAAATCGCGTGGGGCGGTACCTGGAAGGAAGAGAGCATGGGTGAGATTTGTGCCGAGATTTTGCTGGCGGCTTACAATGGCGAGAGGTATATCCGCGAGCAGATTGATTCAATCCTTGCGCAGGAGGATAAACGTTGGCATTTGACGGTGTCCGACGACGGGTCTATTGACAGCACGTCGTCCATCATTGATGAATATGTATGTGAATATCCTGGAAAAATCACCCGGTTTCGATCGGAAAAACACTTTGGGAACGCCAGGGATCACTTTTTTCAGTTGATAAAATCGTGTAAATCGCACTATATGATATTCTGTGATCAAGATGATGTGTGGTATAAAGATAAAGCGGAAAGGGTAATAGACGCTCTGATTGAGACAGAGAATCGATATGGAAGCGACACGCCGATTCTCGTTTTTTCAGACCAAACGGTGACGGACGAGCATCTCAAGCCCATCGCGCCGTCCCTGATGCGCTATCAAAAGCAGTATTTTGAGCATTTTGATTACCGCAGCATCCTGATGCAGAACGTCGTGACCGGCGGAGCGATGATGATCAACCGGGCGCTGGCAGATCTGGCAATGCGGTGCGCGGATACGTCTCAGGTCATTATGCACGACTGGTGGATGGCTGCGGTGGCTGCGCGGTTCGGGCGGATCGTGTATATCGATGAATCGCTGGGAGCGTACAGACAGCATGGGGATAACAGCGTAGGGGCGAAAGACGTGGGAAGCAGCGCGTATGTGCGGCGGATGATGTCCAGCTTGGGCAGTGTCCGTGCCGGGCTTCTGTGCAAGAAGCGTCAAGCTCAGGTCTTTGCTGAAACGTACAGTGCGTTGCTCGATGAAAAGGATCGGATCTTTTTGCAGGGCTTTTCTCGCGGGAGAAGCGGCCCGTGGTTTTACCTCAAAAACCGTGAGTTGATTCACGGAGGCTTTCGGCTCATGGGCATGATGACGCTGGGCTGACGGCAAAGGACGACAAGGAGCGAAACACCTTTATGGATATGAAGAAGTCAAAACGGTTTCTGCTGGGGCTTGCCGCGATATATTGGGCGCTGGTGCTCATGATCTACGCGGTAGCGCATGAGCAGTTCCATTATACGGCGGTGACAAGCGACGCGCTGTCGCCCATCGCCTCCATTGGTGAACTCGTGGATGGCATGGAGGTTCGGCAGCGCATGACGGTGCCGGCGGATCGGATGGACAGCCTGGATATCATGGCCGGCACCTATGGAAGGGCGAATACCGGCGTGCTTCGGATGGTGCTGACGGATGAAGCCGGTGCGGTTGTCGGCCAGGGTACGGCGGAGTTGGGAATGTTTCTTGAGGGAAAGTATACCACGGTACCGCTTGAACAGCCGGTGGAAGACCGCAGGGGAGAAAAGCTGACGCTGACCCTGACGACGGAAGGCTGCGCGTCGGGAAACGCGCTGACGCTTTACTTCGGAAACACGATCACGGCGGGACGCTTCGATATCGCCCAGACGGTGCCGCAGGATGAACTGTATACCGTCAACGGAGAAACCGGCACGGGGAAGCTGTGCATCAAGATGAACGGCATACAGGTTCTGTCGTTCTACCGGTGGTATTGGCCGATCATGTGCGTCCTGTTCGCGATGGCATGCGCGTATGTGCTGAGCTGCCTGAAGCAGGCACAGCAGGGGAAGAACAATCCGATTGTGCTGCTGTGCACGACGTACAGCCGATATGGATTCTTGATCCGGCAGCTTGTTTCGCGCGATTTCAAGGCGAAATACAAAAGATCTGCGCTGGGCATGGCGTGGAGCTTTCTCAATCCATTGCTGACGATGGCGGTACAGTACATCGTCTTTTCGACGTTGTTCAAGTCGGATACGCCGAATTATCCGGTGTATCTGCTCTCCGGCATCGTATTTTTCAGCTTTTTCAGCGAAGCGGTTTCCATGGGCATGACGTCGGTCACGGGCAATGCCTCGCTGATCAAAAAGGTGTACATGCCCAAGTACATCTACCCTGTGTCCAGAATCCTGTCGTCATTGGTCAACTTTGGCCTGGCGATCATCCCGCTGTTTCTCGTCATGCTGGTGACGGGGACGGCGTTCACGCCGGCGCTGCTGCTGCTCATCTTCGATGTGCTCTGCCTGCTGGGCTTTGTGACGGGCATGGTGCTGCTGCTCTCCACCGCGATGACGTTCTTTCAGGACACGCAGTTTTTGTGGGGAGTCGTCAGCATGATGTGGATGTATCTGACGCCGCTGTTTTACACGGAAAACATCATTCCGCAGAAGTTGCTGGTGTTCTACCACATGAATCCGATGTATCAATACATCACGTTTGCGCGCGTGTGCATCATAAGCGGCGCGTCGCCCGCGCCTACGGCGTACCTGTGGTGCGTCGTTTCATCCGTCGCGGTGCTGCTGCTGGGCATTCTGACGTTTAAGCACCATCAGGACAAGTTTGCCCTGTATCTGTAAGGAGGAGCGAAATGAAGACGATGATCGAGGTACAGGACGTCTCCATGCGCTTTCGTATGGCGAACGACCGCATTTCGAGCCTCAAGGAATACGCCGTCCAGAAACTGAGCGACAAGTTGAAATACAACGAGTTTGAGGCGCTGAAGCATGTCAGCTTCGACGTGAAAAAGGGAGAGGTCGTCGGCCTGATTGGCCACAACGGCGCGGGCAAGAGCACGATTCTCAAGGTGATTTCCGGAATCCTCAAGCCGACGGAGGGACAGGTTCGGGTATACGGCAACATCGTGCCGATGCTGGAGCTTGGCAGCGGCTTTGACATGGACATGACAGGGCGCGAGAACATCTTTCTCAACGGCGCGATTCTGGGATACTCGGAGGAGTTCCTGAAGGGCAAGTATGATGAGATCGTAGCCTTTTCCGAACTGAGCGGTCAGTTTCTGGAGATGCCGCTGAGGAACTATTCTTCCGGCATGGTCGCGAGACTGGCGTTCTCCGTGGCGACGGTGGTCGAGCCGGAGATTCTCATTGTGGATGAGGTATTGGCTGTCGGAGACGCGGCCTTCCAGGAGAAGAGCCGGGCGAGGATGATGGAGCTGATGGGCGGGGGAACGACGGTGCTGTTCGTATCCCACAGCCTGGAGCAGATCCGACAGATGTGCCATCGGGTTATGTGGCTGGATCACGGCGAGGCGAAGATGATTGGGGATACGCAGAGCGTCTGCGACGCCTACGAGGGATAACGATCAATATCGAGGATGTGAATGAGATGCAGCGGAAGCACGAAGAAGAGAATCAGCGCCTTTCGCATGTCCTGCTGATCTATCGCAGGATGATCCCCTCCATCAGACTGTGCGGGCACTGCCAGATGGAATATCTGGCGCGGGAGGGCAAGCTGGAATATCGCGCCATACAGGAGATGAAGATCAAAAGCAGCGATCTCAATTGGGCAGACGTCGTCTTGCTGGGCAGGCTGGACAGCTGGTATGAGTATCAGCTGACAAAAAAGCTCCATGAAGCCGGAAAATATCTGATTTACATCATCGACGACGATCTGCTGAACATTCCCCCGGAGATCAGCAGCGCGGCCTATTACGGGCAGAAGGAGATTCAGGGCTACATCCGCGGCATGATCGGAATGAGCGATGCAATCATGTCACCGTCGCCGCTTCTGCTTCAAAAATACGCGACAGATGGGCGTAGGGCCATTCAAATCGAGGAGCCGGCAATTGATCCCGTTCCGTACAAGCCGCATGATCCAAACAAACCGGTGAAGATCGGATTTGCAGGCTCGATCGATCGGACGGGCGATATCGAAAACATCCTGAAGGACGCCTTGATTCAGATCAAGCAAGAGTACGGAGACAGGGTGCAGTTTGAGTTTTTTGGCGCAATTCCGTCGTTTGCCAGGGAGCTTGACGCGAGGTGCATTCCCTACTGCGATTCCTATGATGAATACAGGAAGACACTCAACAGCCTGGAATGGGACATCGG
>JAUNJB010000136.1 GCA_030535375.1 Clostridia bacterium
AAAGGTCGGCTTTGCCGCTTCGCCGTGGAGAAGACCGAGCGTAGCGGTCGGCTTTGCCGCTTCGCCAGGGCAAAGCCGGGGGCCCAGGGGGCGGTCGAATCTCTGTAAAAGTTTGGTAAAGGACCGTCGCGCCCTCTCATAAATAAAAACGCGAAATCAAACGGGGGTATTAACCCCGATTTTCGCTCGTGAATGTCGGCTGGAAAATCGCCCAAAATCACTGCAACATCGGTGGTTTTGGCGATTTTCTGTCGTATGTGCGCTGTGTCCACTATGGGGTGCAGCGTTTGAAAAAGAATCAAACGAAATCAAAGAAGTTTGAAAAAAACGAATCAGACAGGAGGTGTGCTATATGGCCAAGGATGGAACGAATCGCGGCGGCGCACGTCCAGGCGCAGGACGCAAGAAGAAGCCGCTTCATGACAAGATCGCGGAGGGTAACCCTGGTAAGCGTGAACTGAAGGTGCTGGACTTTACCGATGTGCCGGATGTGGAAGGCGTGGACATGCCCAAGCCCCACGAAATGCTGTCCGCCCGTCAGAGAGACGGTAAACCGCTGCAGGCGGAAGATATCTACCGCACGACATGGAAGTGGCTGGAAGAGCGAAAATGCGAAAAGCTGATCTCGCCGCAGGTGCTGGAACGCTACGCCATGTGCGCAGCCAGATGGATTCAGTGCGAAGAATCCCTGACCACCTATGGTCTGTTGGGCAAACATCCCACAACCGGGCAGCCGGTCATGTCGCCTTTCGTGAGCATGAGCAGCAGCTATATGAATCAGACCAATCGCCTGTGGAATGAGATCTTCCAGATCGTCAAGGAGAACTGCGCAAGCCAGTATGACGGCGACAGTCCGCAGGAGGACGTTATGGAGCGTCTGCTCCGCGCCCGCATGGGAAAATGATGGAGGTAAAGCATAGTGAGTACAGAAAACAGAAAAACCACCAGCGAAATGCAGCTGGTGGAAATCGCAAAACTGATTCCGTATGTAAACAATGCCCGAACCCACTCGCCGGAGCAGATCAAGAAATTGCGCTCCAGCCTTCGTGAGTTCGGGTTTATTAATCCTGTCATTATTGACAGGGACTATGGCGTGATCGCCGGTCATGGACGCATCATGGCTGCCAGAGAAGAAGGCATTACGGAGGTCCCCTGTGTTTTTGTGGATCATCTGACGGAGGCACAGAAAAAGGCATACATCCTTGCAGACAACCGCATGGCGTTGGACGCTGGATGGGATGAAGAACTGCTACGCGTGGAGTTGGAGGCGCTGGAAGCGTATGACTTCGATATGTCGCTCACCGGATTTGATGAGAAGGAACTGGCTGACTATTTCGGATCAAACCAGGGGGCGCAGGACGATGATTTCGATGTGGAGGCCGCGCTGGCGATTTCCACTTTTGTAAAACGGGGCGATATCTGGCTTCTGGGCGCACACCGTGTGATGTGCGGCGATGGAACAACGGAGGACGTTGCAGTTCTCATGAATGGCCAAAAAGCTGATCTGGTGATTACCGATCCCCCTTACGGGGTGTCCTATGGCGAACGCAATCACCGGGAGGACGCAAAGCGGAGCCGTGGGAGCGGCAGCAAAACCATACTGAACGACGACCTTCGGGGAGATGAGCTGCGTGATTTTCTGACAAAGGCTTTTGCACAGATGTCGGCGCATCTCAAAGCGGGAGGCTCGATGTATGTCTGGTTTGCCACCAGGGAGCATGTAAGTTTCGAGCTGGCGCTCAGAGCGTGCGGTTTTACAGTACGTCAGGAACTCATCTGGAAGAAAAACACATTCACGCTGGGACGGCAGGATTACCAGTGGGACTTCGAGCCTTGTTTTTACCTGTGGAAGGACGGCGCGAGCCACGCATGGTATGGAGACCGAAAGCAGCGGTGCGTGCTGGAATTCGATAAACCGAAAAAGAACGATCTGCATCCGACGCAGAAGAGCGTAGAGCTGATCGCATATCAAACTGCCATGTCCAGTAAGGCGGATGATATTGTGCTGGATGTGTTTGGAGGCAGCGGAACGACGTTGGTGGCAGCCGATCAGTTGGGACGTGCCTGCTATACGATGGAATTGGACGAGGGCTATGCTTCGGCGATTGTGTACAGGTATGGTCTGATAAAAAAATCGCTGGAGAATGTGCGCGTCATTCGAGACGGACAGGAGTATTCCGGAATAGAAGTCATCCGCGCGGAGTGCGGCGGCCGGGCGAATGAGGTATTTGCCGCGATTTCCGCCGTTTGATCGAGGCATGATGGAGATGGAGGCATATCAGCCTCTGTAAGATGTGTTTTTGAGGGGTGGCGGGTGCAATGAGTAAAATGAATGATCTTACGGGGCGGAAGTTTGGAAAGCTGACAGCGATCCGGCCTGTCGGGAGCAATAAATGCGGTCAGAAGCTGTGGGAGTGCAGATGTGAATGCGGTGGAACAGCAATCTCCGCATCCTCCAGTTTGGTTCGGGGAACAACGCAAAGCTGTGGATGCCTTGCAAAGGCAGTGAAGGATCTGACAGGTCAGACGTTTGGCAGCCTGCGAGTGATTGAAAGGGCAAAGAGAACGGCCGAAATGAAGAGAAGTTCCGCATATTGGCGGTGTCAGTGTAAATGCGGCCGTGAGACCATTTTACCCTCTGATTCGCTGAGGTCAGGAAACACATCGAGTTGCGGCAGCTGCTCATGGGGGACGTATGAACAGGGTGACGGCTGCGTCATCGGGCATTTTGGGGATGGGGCGGATATGCTGATAGATTATGCGGATTATCCAGCGGTACGTACCCACCGGTGGTGGGTAGATAAGGGCTCCGGCTATTTTGTCACAAGTAAAGATGGGAGACTTGTCTATCTGCATAGGATGCTGATGCCCTGCCCGGAAGGATTGGTCTGTGATCACATCAATCGAAACAAGCTGGACAACCGACGTTCAAATCTGCGGTACGCAACGCCGCAGGAAAACAGTCGAAATCGAGGCATGAGCAGGAAAAATACGTCCGGTTTCATTGGCGTTAGCTGGCATATCCGAAACGAAAGGTATGTGGCGCAGATAAAAGTGGATGGCAGGACGCGAAATCTGGGACAATTTAGGACTGCGGAAGAAGCAGCGAGAGCGCGCGATAAGGCGGCGCTCTTTTTCTTTGGCGAATTTGCAAATCTGAACTTCAAAGGTGATGAGAATGAATCGAAGGATCCCCGCGCTGGCGCAGAAATTCATGCTGCCGACGTCACGGTATGACGCAGAGAAGGCGGAATTTGTCGTGCAGTTCATAGGTGCGCTCAAACATACAAAGGGGAAGTGGGAGGGCCAGCCGTTTCGATTGCTGCCGTGGCAGGAGGAAATCGTTCGCGCCATATTTGGCGTCATTGGAGAAAACGGATACAGACAGTGCCGAACCTGTTATATAGAAATCGGAAAGAAGAATGGAAAAACATCCATGGCTGCTGCCATTGCGCTGTATATGCTGATTGCGGACGGCGAGATTGGTGCGGACATCTATTCCTGTGCTGCGGACAGACAACAGGCGTCGTTAATTTACCGAGAAGCTGTGGCAATGGCGCTCTCGTGCCGCGCGTTAAGCAAAAGAGTTAAAGTTCTGGATTCGCAAAAACGAATCGTGTATCCTGCCGCTAACAGCTTCTATCAGGTGCTGTCCAGCGAAGCATATGCCCATCATGGTCTGAACCCGCATGCCGTGCTTTTTGACGAAACACACGTTGCGGACCGTGAGATGTTCCGCGTAATGACCCATGGTTCATCCGATGCGCGAACACAGCCGCTGCACCTGTTTATCACGACTGCGGGCAACAATACGCAAAGTATAGGATACGAGCTGCATCAAAAAGCGGTTGACATTCGGGACGGACGCAAGATTGACCACAGCTTTCTGTCAGTGATTTACGCTGTGGATGAAAAGGACGACTGGACGGATCCCCAGGTGTGGTACAAGGCGAATCCATCCCTGAATCAGACGATCCCGATAGAAGCGATGGCCCGTGCCTGCGAGAGTGCGCGGCAAAATCCCGGCGAAGAAAACAGTTTCAAACAATTGCGGCTCAATCTTTGGGTGAAGCAGAGTGTCCGCTGGATGCCCATGGAGAAATGGGATGCCTGCCGCATTGACTTCACACCACGGATGCTGGAAGGTCGGGCCTGTTATGCGGGGCTGGATCTTTCGTCTACATCCGACCTGACGGCGCTGGTGCTGGTGTTCCCGCCGCTGCATGATGACGAGCCGTACTATGTGCTTCCATTCTTCTGGCTTCCAGAGGAAACAATCCAGCTTCGAGTGCGGCGGGATCATGTGATGTACGACGTGTGGGAGCGTGAAGGGCATATCATGACCACCGAGGGCAATGTGGTACATTACGGGTTCATTGAGAGGTTCATCAACGATCTGCATCAGCGGTACAACATCCGCGAGATCGCCTATGACCGCTGGAATGCGGGCATGATCGTGCAGGCCTTGGAGGATGATGGATTTACCATGGTTCCCTTTGGACAGGGCTTTGCCAGCATGTCAAATCCGACGAAGGAATTGATGCGCCTGGTGCTGGAGAAGAAGCTCGCGCATAACGGTCATCCCGTGCTTCGCTGGAACATGGACAACATCTTCGTGCGAACCGACCCGGCGGGCAACGTGAAGATTGATAAGCAAAAGTCCACGGAGAAGGTGGACGGCGCGGTGGCGCTGGTGATGGCGCTGGACAGGGCGACGCGCAGCAATAGCGGAGAATCGGTCTATGATCATCGCGGATTGCTTATTTTGGAATGAAACAGGAGGCATTGGCCCGATTTTGCTTTCATTTTGCACCGGAACAGACGAAAATCGCCGGTTTTGAGCACGAAATGTGGACGAAAAGCCGTCTGTTTAAGCCACAAAACCAGCGTAGGAAGGATCCTATTATGCCCAGAAAACCGAAGTGCCCCTGCCGTCATCCCGGCTGTCCCAATCTCTCAGACGGTATCTACTGCGAAGAACATCGCGGGCTGTATGCCAGGGCGAGCGCGGCGGAGCGGGGCTATGACAAGAAGTGGGAGAAAGCCAGAAAAGCGTTTCTGAGGCGCAATCCGTTGTGTGCGGCGTGCATGGCGGAAGGAAGGCTCACCCCGGCAACCGTCGTTGACCACATCGTTCCGCATAGGGGCGACAAGCGCCTGTTTTGGGATGAGACCAACTGGCAGCCGCTTTGCAAAAAACATCACGACAGGAAAACTGGATTGGGGATGTAAAAGCCTTTTTCGCTGTTTCAACAGGATACGCATCGGATATGTTGAAATTTCTTCGGCTGCGTGTTATGCTGTAAGCAATTGAAAAATACAAATGGGTTGGAGAAATTACAATGAAGAATCATATTCGGGTAGATGGCCGACTGCTGCAGACAAACAAGAAATGGAGCCATCTGAAGGAAAAACAGAAGACATGGATCATGGAGACAGCAAGGCGGGAGTACGACCGCTTTGTGCATGAGCGTGGGAAGCTTCCCGTACATGGTTCCAAACAACAGCTCAATGAACATGTCTATGAGTTGATTGAAGAAAAGGGAATCTGGGTTCCATATGGGGAGATAAAGCGCGTGCTTGACGCACGTATTGCGCATTGGAACAGACAAGCGGAACAAGCGGCGGCATCTGCGGAAACTGGTGAAAAAGGAAAGGTGGATGCGCAGCCAACTGAATGATCGACATGATGAACAGCATAAAGCACTTTGGCAATTTTGCCGGAGTGTTTTTCTTTATCCTTTTCCAGGGAGGCTAACATGAAAAACCCATTCAAACTTCTGTTTCGTGCGCGGGACGAACCCAGGCCCACGGACGCGGTCAGCGCCGCGCCGGTATTCTACTTCGGCTCATCCGCCAGCGGCAAGCCGGTCAACGCACGGACAGCGATTCAGATGTCTGCCGTGTATGCCTGCGTGCGCGTTATCGCGGAAACGGTGGCCAGCCTGCCTTTCCATGTCTACGAGGAAACGGACAAGGGCGCGATCAAAGCGGTGGGCCATCCGCTGTACCGCATCCTGCACGACGAACCCAACAGCGAAATGACCAGCTTCATCTGGCGCGAGACGATGCTTACACATCTGCTCCTCTACGGGAATAGCTACAGCCAGATTCTTCGCAGCGGACGCGGACATGTTCAAGGGCTGTATCCGCTGCTTCCGGACCGCATGGAGGTAGATAGGGACGGCGCAGGCAATCTGACCTATACCTACACCACCGCCGAAGGCAGGACGCATCGCCTTCGCCCGGAAGATGTGCTGCATATACCTGGCCTTGGCTTTGACGGCGTGATGGGCTACAGCCCCATTGCGCTGGAGAAGAACGCTATCGGCCTGGGCATCGCCGCCGAGGAATACGGCAGCAAGTTCTTTGCACACGGTGCGACGCCCTCCGGCGTGCTGACCCACCCCAATACGGTGAAGGACCCGCAGCGGCTTCGGGAAAGCTGGAACGCGGCGTATGGCGGATCGGCCAACTCAGGAAAGGTCGCCATTCTCGAAGAGGGGATGACATTTTCAAAGATCTCCATGCCGCATAACGAGGCGCAGTTCATCGAAACGCGCAAGTTCCAGGTAGCGGAGATTTGCCGGATATACCGTGTGCCGCCCCATCTGGTGGGTGATCTGGAGCACGCGACTTTCTCCAACATTGAACATGAAAACATTTCCTTTGCCGTCCACACTATCAGGCCGTGGCTGGTGCGCATCGAACAGGCGCTCAATCGTCAGCTCTTCCCCGAAAAAGAGAAGGGCTCTTATTATGCGCAGTTCAATATGGACGGTCTGATGCGCGGCGACTATAAAAGCCGCATGGAGGGCTATGCCATTGCACGTCAGAATGGCTGGATGAGCACAAACGACATCCGTGCGCTGGAAAACATGAATCCTGTGCCTGCGGAAGAGGGCGGAGACGCCTATCTGGTTAATGGCAATATGATCAGCCTGCGGACGGCGGTGGCTCAGCATGTAGGTTCCGCAAAGTCGGAGGGTACAGAGGGAGCAGGGGGTGAACACAATGGACAATGAACAGAAGCAATTGACACTGGGCAGTCTTTTTGACGGGATCGGAGGTTTTCCGCTGGCTGGGATCTATGCGGGCATGAAGCCCATATGGGCATCCGAGATCGAGCCGTTCCCCATCCGCGTGGTGGAAAAGCGCCTGCCGGAGGTGAAGCATTACGGCGACGTAAGCAAGCTCCATGGCGGCGATCTGGAGCCGGTGGACGTGGTGACATTTGGGTCACCCTGTACTGCGATCAGTGTGGCGGGCCTTAGACGCGGCCTCCACGGTAAGCAATCCGTCCTGTTTTTTCAGGCTGTTCGTATCATCCGGGAAATGAGGGAAAAGACCAATGGACAATATCCAAGATGGGCTGTCTGGGAAAACGTGCCGGGCGCCCTGTCCTCTCAAAATGGCCGGGACTTCCGTGAAGTCCTCGAAAGCCTCGTCCGCATCAAAGACCCCACGGCAGATGTTCCTATGCCGGAAGGCGGGAAATGGCTGCCGGCAGGCGAGATCATGGGTGACGGCTATTCACTCGCCTGGCGCGTCCTCGACGCCGCGCAGGGTTGGGGCGTCGCACAAAGACGGAAACGTATATTTGCTGTCCTCGATCTTGATGGACAATGTGCCGGAAAAGTTCTCTTTGAGTCCGAAGGCCTGTCAGGGTATACTCCGCCGGGCGCAGAAGCGCGGCAAGGAGCTGCCCGAAGTGCTGAGGAAAGCGCTGGAGAGACAGGCACAGGAATAAGCGGCGCCTCCGGCTTCTGCACCGAGCACAGTGCGGATAGCCGTGGTGTCGGCTATGAGGTGGAACGTTCACCCACGCTGCGGGCCGGGGTCGTTCCCGGCATCGCCATCCAGTTCAATCCTACGGACAGCAGAATCAGGATCAGCGAGGACGGCCTGTGCCAAACCCTCTGTTCCCGGATGGGCACGGGCGGCAATCAGGTGCCGCTGGCCATGACGGAGAGAAAGGTATATGGCATCAGTTCCGATCAGAGCCGCGCGATGCTGTCAAAGAATCCTCATGCCGGGATTTATGAAGCTGAAACCAGCCGGACGCTGGACTGCAATGGCGGAAGCGCCTGCCCCAATCAGGGCGGGATGCTTGTTGTGGAGCCTGCCGCATTTGCGCAAAACCAACGCGAGGCGTTGTGTGAACTTGGAGACCAGTCGGGTACCATCTCGGCCTCCCCAGGCTCTCAAACGGCGAGCCCCGCCTATTGCATGACCACCGGCAGTTTTACTCAGCTGGATGAAGAGGTTGCCCCGCCTATCATGGCCAGGGACTTCAAGGATCCGCCTGTGGTGGGGCGGAATGACCCCGCTTTCGCGCTGGACAGGGCCTGCTTCACTTCCGGCGAAAATGCCCAGTACCGCATGAACATCACCGAAGAAAAGGCGCCGACGCTCGTGGCGGAAGGCC
>JAUNJB010000010.1 GCA_030535375.1 Clostridia bacterium
AAAACGCAGGACCATGCCGCAAACGGCAGCGATGCTTACATCAAAAACTGAGCGCAGGAAACCATTCCCGCGCTCAGTTTTCTTCATCCATATCTCCGGCCGATGGCGGCCAAATCACCGCGCCGAGCGCCTTCTCCCTTTCGCCGGAGGGAGGGGCTGCCCGCGCCTGTTTTTTGTCAGCGCGTTTGGCCAGTCAGGGAAGGAAACAGTATTTTCTCATTGTAGAATACTGATTTTCTCCCGAGCTCCTCAAACAGTCGGTCGTATCCATATTCCTCCGCAAGCGTCTCCCTCTCCGAAAACAGATTGGTGCCCAGCCCAAGACGGTTCCCTTCGATCTCCACGCCGATGCTCGCCAGCGCCGTGGGGAAGAAATCAAGCGTCGTGAATCTTCTGTTCTTCTCCTGCGCGGGTTCCACCACCGCATGGATAAACGCATTGTACACCTTGCGCTCCGTCTCGCCACCGTATTTGTTGTATTCATGCTCGCCATAGAACCCCGAAACCATGCTGCTGTGATCGCCGGTAACGACAATGGTCGTATTCTCATAAAACGGCTGTTCGCTGCACCATTCGATGAAATCGCTGACCTGCTTCGACGAGCAAGCCAGCACATTGGCAAACTCATTGTCATAGGTGTCCGGGCAGAGCGGGCAGATGTATCCTTCCGGCGTATGCGTATCGACGGTCAGCAAGGACAGCTGGAACGGCTGATCATCCTGGGCGAGCTTGAGCAGCGTCTCCTTCGCCAGCGCATAGAGCTTCTGATCCTCAAACCCCCAGTTGACATAGTAGTCCGGTTCTATGATGCCCTCGTCAACCGCGTAGCAGTAATCGAGGATCTCATAGCCGCCGTGCTGCGTAAAGAACTGACTGCGGCCTCCGAACTCAAAGTCCGATCCCGCTAAAAAGACGTTGTGGTATCCCGCCTCCTCAAGAATATCGCCCAGGGCTGTGGCGCCGGGCATGAACGCCTCATAGAGGCTCATGCTGTTGTCCACTCCCGAGATTCCGTCCTCCTGGGTGTACAGCTTGAGCGGCAGACCTGCCGTCTGCGCCACCAGCCCGGCGATCGTCCAGCCGCAGGCGGGTGCAACAGCCGCGCCCTCAATCAGCTCCGACTGGGAAAAGCTGACGTTGGCCTTCGCAATCTGCGTCATCTCCGGAATATAGTTGTCCTCAAAGAAGCCGCCGTTGGCCACATCCTGGGACGACGTTTCCCCGGACTCGATGTACACCCAGATCAAATTCCGCTTCTGTTCGGGAAAACGCAGGGCAACGGTGCCGGGATCGACATATTCCTCCTCAATCAGAGAAGACTGGCGCAGCTGATTGAGGAAAAAACCGCTGATAAAGAAGCTTTGATCCGCGCTGACAAACAGCGCGCCAAACCACAGCAGCATACCCGCCGTCGCGAGCAAAGCGGGCAGCCGCACCGGAAAAACCTGCATGTTCAAGTCCGGGCGCTTTTCCGCCGTCACCCTGTAGACGCGCCCGGATGGAAATCTGCACAGCACCTGTGCCGCCGCAAAGATGACGACAGCAGGCAGCGCGGCGTTCAGGGTGAAGTCCTCAATAAAGGAATTGGCCGTTCCCCGAAGCGGCATGTTGATGTGGAAGATCATCTCCTCGAAGCTGATGTTTCCGTAATTGCTCAGCGCCCAGTGATAGCTGCTGCTCAAAAAAATCAGGACAAACAGCGGAAGATGGACAGCTATCTGCGTCCAGCACCGCCGGCCCTGCCTCCCCTCGGCCACCGACACGCCAATGCCCAGCCGCTGCTTCAGCCTGTGCGAAGCCTCGCCGAAAAACACGCCTAACCCCACCGCAAACACGGCGGCCAAAGTGCCGTAAGCAAGATATGGTTTACTGTCCCACGTCACATGCCACGATACCCGCTGAAACGGAATGAAGATGATCATGGTCACCAGTATAATCGTCACCGCATAGGCCATCCACTCCGCCCATGCAAACACCGCAGGGCGCTTCGTCTTCCTGTTCCGTCCCGCCAGAAGGAACGCCAGCGTCGGCGGCACGCAAAAGTAAACCAGTTGAAGCATGTTGATCCCTCACATAGACATCGTACAATTTAAAAACCATGGAGCCAGGCCGGCCCCATGGTTTTTGCTCGATCCTATCCATTGCAGTTGTGTTTATCGGGGCCGCCGCTTTATCAGGCATCTGTTCCATGTACAGGGATCATTATAACGACAGAACAGAAAACTGTCAAGCGATTCTTGCTCTGCGCGCCCGGCTCACTCGCACAGATACTCGTCCTTGCTGTTGTCCGCGCGCACAGCGGCATACAGGCAGGCAACCGTCACCACCAGCAGCAGCGACGCCCAGAAGATGCCGCTCCACTCCTCGCTTCCGATGCCCAGGAATCCCGAGCTGTATACGCGCATGGCGACCGCTTCGCCCAGCTGCGCCTGGCCGTCGTCCACAGTCCAGGCCAGCGTCGCGCCGACAAGACGCTCCTTCACATTCTCCAGAGACTCCTCGGCCTTCACCTGCATCTCCAGCACGCGGGTACTCGCCGTCACACCGCCATCCGTCTCGCTGGCCGCATCCATATGCACGTCGTAGATCAGCGTGTTATTCTCCTGGCGCATCGCCGGCTCGGCCGCCTCCGTCTCATCCGCAATCACCGCGGCAGCGTCGGGCGTTCCCCGATCCTCCGGGGGCAGGGATGCCTGCGCAGGCGTGGCGATTTCCTCCTGCTGCTCATCCTCCGCTTCCCCGGCCGCTTCGTCTTCCTTCTGTTCGTCCTCCTCCGGGGTCTTGATCTCCTTCGCATCCGTCTCTTCGCCGGTCACCAGCGTCAGCCCATCGGGCAGCACGCAGGAGACGCGCACATCGGCATCCGCCAGGCCGGAATTGACCAGCACCACGCGCAGCTTCATCTCCTCACCGGCCTCCAGGCTGTCGGCATCCGCAAGCAGCTTCGCGCTGATCTTCGCACCGCACACCTGAATGCGCGGCAGCGGGACGCGCTCGCCATCCACACGCAGAATGCCCGCCAGCAGGCGTGTGGCATCCTCATCGCCGTCCAAAGCCTGCTCGCTGATGGTTGCCGGCAGGGTGATCACCGCGCGGCTCGCCGCGGCGCCCGCCTCGTCCAGCTGAGCGGCCTCGGCGCGAACCTGTCCGCTGATGCGGCTGCCCGCGCGCACAAAGCCGGCGGGAAGCTCCTCACCGAGCTCCACGCTGTCGGGCAGGATCAGCTCAACCTGCACATCCTTGGGCGCCATGCCCGCGTTGAGCACCTCAATCTGATACGTGAACGCATCGCCCGGGCGAAGCCGTCCGTCCGTCAGCCCCTCGGCAGAAGCGTTTGCGCTGATATCCGCCACACACAGGTCGAGCGGCGCGCTCGCGCGGTAAAAGCGCGTGCCCATGCTCATCTCGGCCTCAATGGCCGTCTGCTCGCTCTTACCGCCCGGCATCAGCGTGATCTCCCGCGTGAATACCGTCACGGACGGCACAAACGCACCCGTCTGCGTATCGAGCTTCGCCGGCTCCAGCACGGCTTCCCATGTGGTATCCTGCGCTGCCGCGACGCGCTCGGGCAGCTTGAGTTCAATCTGCACCGTCGTCTCCTGGGGGCGCGGATTGCCCGCGGTGACGGTCAGCGTGATCGTCTTTCCCTCTTCCACGCGGCCTTGGCTGGGCACGACATCGAGCGTCAGCTCCTGATCCACGCTGGCCAGCGCCTGTGATACGCCGGCCTCCAGCCCCTCGCCAATGCCATCATAGACGGCGCTCAAAAAATCCGGCAGTCCCTGCGCCGAGACTGCCGCCGGCCACAGCAGAATCAGCGCGGCCAGCGTCATCATGCACAATTTTTTCACTGGAATCAACCTCCTTGTGTGCCTTACTTTGGCCCGTTTCAGAGGCGTTTATACCGGCTCCGGCACACATTTGGCGGACGAATCCGGACGCTTGCGCGCCGTGCCCGCGCCTGCGTCTGAAAAACACCCCAGGTCATCCAGCATAAGGAAGCGGCGTCAAAATGCGCGTCCTTTTCTCTCTCATGATGGCGAACCGTTTCGCTCCCATTCTCTCCAATCTGCCCGGACAAAACCCAAAAGCGCGCCGTGCGCGCTTCCACTTCCGAAGCGCTTCAACACTCCGAAGTATTTCTGTGCTCGCTGTCCGGTTTTTCGCGCAATTTCCTGGCGGCCAGCGGCCACTTCCACTTCCGAAGAGCTTTGCAAATCGAACGATTAAGGCGAACGTGCCCGTCTTTGCGTAATTTCCTATCAAGCAAAAAGGCCGTGGGATCATTCCACGGCCTCGGTGTATTGACATAAGCATCGCCGCCGTCCATAGCGGGGTGTATTCTTCCGGCTATTGCCCGGAGTCCCCTTCCGGGGAAAATATCCCTTCATCGACGGTCTGTGGCCGCGGGATCATTCCGCGGCCCGGCAATCCGTTTACTCCTGCCCTTCCGGCTCCTGCGTGTCAGGCGTCTCATCAACGGCGACAAAGACCTCTTCGTTCTCCTCGATGGTTTCCTCCTCGACCTCGAAAACGTCTTCCTCACCGTCGAGCACGAGGATGTCGTCCTCGCGCGCGGTCTTGGCCTGCACAATCAGCTCCATCGTGTCCACGTCTACGGCAAAGATCGTCTCCGGAGACGCCGAATGCTCCCTGAGGTACCGGGCAACGGCCGCCGCCTGTTTCCTGTTCATCTTAAAAACGATCGCACGATGCTCGCTGCGGGTGATTTCATCCATATTATTCTCTCCTTCATACTGGGTCGATGAATTTCATAAGCAGAATGCCTGTCCATGCCAGGTTTTGCTTCTTATATGCGTTTTCCCCAAAAGCAGGGAAATATTCTGCCGGCAGTCCGCCGGCCTGCCCATCACAGGCCCTTTTTCTGCATGATTTCCGCGATTTCAGACAGCTTCCTGCGTATCGGAAGCGCCTGCGGGCACGCCTGTTCGCACTTGCCGCACTTTTTGCACGCGCCCGCACGCTCGCCCTCGTCCATATCCTTCCAGGCCATGGCCGTGCGGCGCTCATTATTATACATGGCATAGTCGTTCACCACCCGGAAGTTTTCCGGGATGTCCACGCCAAACGGGCACGGCATGCAGTAGCGGCAGGCCGTGCAGCCGACGAACACCTTCGCATGCAGCGCGTCGCGGACCTCGCGCACAACCTCCTGCTCCCGCTCGCTGAGCGGCTCAAGTCTTTCGAATGTGCGCAGATTATCCTCCACCTGTTCCTCACTGGACATGCCCGAGAGGATCACGCGGCAGTTTTCAAGGCTCGCCACCCAGCGCATCGCCCAGGACGCCACGGACATCTCCGGCCGCACGGCCTTAAAGCGCGCGACGATATCCTCGCTGAGCGTCGCCAGGCTGCCGCCCTTGACCGGCTCCATCACAATCACCGGCACGCCCATGCGCGTGGCCAGCTCGTAGCCCTTCATGCCCGCCTGGATGTCCACATCCATGTAATTGAACTGGATCTGGCAGAAGTCCCAATCACGATAGGTGAGCATCTCCTCGAAGACCTCGTAGCTGTCGTGGAACGAGAAGCCCAGATGACGGATGCGTCCCAGCCTCTGCTGTTCCAGCAAAAAATCGAGGATGCCCATCTCAAGCGCCTGATGCCAGCGCTGCGCGTTCATCGCGTGCAGCAGATAGAAATCGAAGTAGTCCGTCTGCAGGGCCTGAAACTGCCCCTCGTAGATCGCCTTTGCCTCCTCAAGCGAGGAAATGATCGCCATCGGCAGCTTTGTCGCCAGATAAAAGCTCTCCCGCGGATACGCCTTCAGCGCGCGGCCGACAAACGCTTCGCTCGTGCGCTGGTGGTAGAAATACGCCGTGTCAAAGTAGTTCACGCCCGCCTTGTACGCCGCATCGAGCATCTTCACCGCGCGCTGCTCGTCGATCGTGCCCTCGGGCGTCGTGGGAAAGCGCATGCAGCCGAATCCAAGACGCGACGGCCGCACGCCCAGCCTTTCAAGATTAGAGTATTCCATATTTCCTCCCGTACATGTCGTCCGCATGCTACGCCCTCTGCGGCAGCTCAATGGTAAACGCACTGCCTTTGCCCGGCTCGCTGCTGACCTTCACCTCGCCGCCGTGCAGCTGCACGATGCGCCTGACCAGCGCCAGCCCCAGGCCAACGCCCTGCGTAGCATGACTCTTGTCCCCCTGATAGAATTTTTCAAAGATATGGGCCATGGTTTCCTCGTCCATGCCGCAGCCCGTATCGGATACCGTCACCGTAAGCAGCTGGGGTGTGCGGCGCATGGCCACCGAGATCTCGCCGCCCTCCGGCGTGAACTTGACCGCGTTGCCGAGGATATTGAGAAAGGCCTGGGCCATCAGCTCCTCGTCGGCCACGGCCGCCACGTCCGAGATATCCGCCGTCAGCGTGATGTGCTTATCCTCCATCGCGGGAAGCAGTGACGCGGCAATCTCCCGCAGCTGCTCGCCGATGCGATAGCGCGCCGTATTGGCCGACGCGCCCTCGCTCTCCAGCCGTGACAGGCGGAGCAGGCTGTCCGACAGGCCCGCCAAGCGCCTGCTCTCCCGGGCGATTGCCTGCGCGTAGCCGCGCTGCGTCTGCGCGTCCACGTCAGGCAGCTGCATCAGCTGCGCATAGGAATGGATCGCGGCGACAGGCGTCTTGATCTCATGGGACACGCTCGATGTGAAGTCCCGCCGCAGATATTCGACGCCCGAGAGCGCCTGCGCCATCGCATTGAAATCGTCGATCAGGCCGCGCACCTGCTCGCTCATGTACCTTTGCTGGGGCACGCGCACGGTGAAATCCCCCTCGGCAATGCGCTTTGCGGCGTCGCTGAGCTCGGTAACCGGGCGAACAAGCCGCCCCGCTGTGAAGCGGCCCATGACCAGCGTCAGCACGCTGAACGCCGCAGCCGTCATCAGCAGATAAAACAGCAGCATCTTGGACGCAAGCCCCGTATTCGTCTGGCGCACCACGCACATCCGGCCGTCGAGCACGAAGACGGTCTGCCACCGCCCGGTATCGAAAACCACCTGTCCGCCGCGCGCCTGCGCCGCCGCCTCCGGGGAGATCTGATCCTCCTGGGCAAAAGCGATCCGCTGGCTGCTGCTGCTGAGCACCCCGAGTATCTCCTCGGCCTCCAGGTCGCTGCGCTGGCGCAGCTCGATGGCCGCCAGCGCCAGGCCGCTCTGGTTCTGCCGCGTCAGCTCGCGCCTGGCATCCACAAACGCCCATCCCGTGATGCACAGCGTGCTCAGCACGGCCAGCAGCATAGCCAGCACCAGCGAAAAGAACAGCCGCGTGCGCTCATTTCTCAGCATTTTTTCACCTGGGCGCGGTAGCCAAGCCCGCGCACCGTCGTGATGGCGAAATCGTCAATGCCGTTCAGATGCTCGCGCAGGCGGCCGATGTGCACATCCACGGTGCGCTCATCGCTCTCGCACTGCACGCCCCATACCGCCTGCATCAGCTGGCGTCGCGTCATCACCTGCCCGGGGTAAGAGAGCAGATGGAACAGCAGATCAAACTCGCGGCGCGCCAATTCAATGGTACGTCCGCCGCAGGTGACCGTGCGCGTGCGCCCATCCACGCACGTCTGTCCGACGCGGATGAGCTGCTCGTTCCGGATGTCCGCGCGGCGCAGCAGCGCGCCGATGCGCAGCATCATCTCATCGAGCTCCACCGGCTTGATCATATAGTCATCCGCTCCGGAGAAAAAGCCCTCACGCTTGTCCGCCATCTCGCCCTTGGCCGTCACCATCAGGATCGGCAGCGCGGCAAACGCGCCGCGGGCGCGCCTGGCAAGCGAAAAGCCATCCTCGCCGGGCATCATCACATCGCAGACCATCAGCTGGATGTCCCCGCGCTGGAGACATGCCATCGCGCGGGCCGCGTCCGCAGCCGGAACGGCCTCATGCCCACAGCCCGCGATATAGGCGCACAGCGTCGCCCGCTGCGCGGCATCGTCTTCGACAACGAGAATCCGGGCCATTACGCTTCCTTCGCCTCCAGCGCCTGCGCGCCAAGAAGCAGCGCGCCCGTGACGCCGGAATTGATGCCGAGCGCCGGCGGCACGATATAGGAAGCGATGCCCTCCGGCGTCAGCCTGTCCGAGGCCACGTAGCCGCCCAGCAGCGCCAGGGTCTTCTCGCGGATGCGCGGGAACAGATGCGCCTGCTGCATCACGCCGCCGCCCAGCACGATGACCTCCGGCGAAACGGTGACGATCGCGTTGGCGCACATCTGCGCCAGGTAGGTCGCCTCCAGATCCCAGGCGGGGTGATCCTCCGTCATCAGCTTCGCGGACAGCCCCCAGCGCTTCTCAATCGCCGGGCCGCAGGCCAGTCCCTCAAGGCAGTGCCGATGGAACGGGCACACGCCGTCGGGCATCGGGTCGGCCTCCTCCGGGCTGAGGATCATGTGCCCCAGTTCCGGGTGCACCAGGCCGTGCACCAGCTGCCCGCCGATGACCAGGCCGCCGCCGATGCCCGTGCCCACGGTGACATACAGCAGGCTTTGCAGCCCCGCGCCCGCGCCCATCTTGAATTCCGCCAGCGCGGCCGCGTTCACGTCCGTATCGATGGCGGCGGGCACGCCCAAGCGCTCGCGCAGCTCAGGCAGCAGAGGATAATTCTGCCACTCGGTCTTCGGCGTATTGGTGATGCAACCATACGTCGGCGAAGCCGGATTCAGATCAAGCGGGCCGAACGAGCCGATCCCCAGCGCGCCCACGTCAAACTTGCTGATAAACTCCACAATCTGCGGCACCGTCACCTCCGGCGCGAGCGTGGGAAAGCTCGCGCGCTGCAAAACGCCGCCCTGCGGCGTGCCAATCGAGCAGACCATTTTGGTGCCGCCCGCTTCCAGTGCTCCAATGAGCATCTTTTTACCTCCTTTGCCGGCCGGATCAGCCGGCCACGCCGCGCGCCCCGCCCTGTCGGCGGATAGGCGCGCACACTTCTGCGCAGGATAACCCATACGCCTTGTTCCTTTCAGTTTCCCTGTTCATGATACGACACACAAAGGCCGGTGTCAAATAAAAAATCATGAAACGCCTTTGTTTTTTAAGCCACCGCAGGCACGAGGAGGACGCCATGCAAAGCCCCAATAGAAAGCAGATGCTCTCGGACGATGTGCGCACGCTCACGCTGCGCATCGCCGCGCCGAGCATGATCGCCATGATCGCCACCAGCGTATGCTCCCTGTTTGATGCGCTGCTGCTCAGCCGCCTGGGCACCGAGATCACCGCAGCCGTCGGCCTGAGCTTTTCGCTGCTGACGATGATCCAGGCCATCGGCTTCACGCTGGGCATGGGTGCGGGCAGCTTCGTCAGCCGCAGCCTCGGCCGCGGCGAGCGCGAGGAGGCGCAGCGCGCGGCCTCCACCGCGCTGTATACGGCGCTGCTGCTGGGCGGCGGGCTGTGCGCTCTGGGCTTTTTCTTTCCCGCGCCGCTGCTCACGCTGCTGGGCGCGACGCCCGCCGTGCTCAATCCCGCCGTCGCCTACGCGCGCTACGTGCTGGGCAGTGGGCCGATGCTCTGCGCCAGCCTCGTGCTCAGCAGCCTTCTGCGCGGCCAGGGACAGACGCTGCCCAACATGGCCGCTTTCGCCGCCGGTGCCGGCGCGGGTCTTCTGCTGCAATGGCTGCTGGTGGGCAGGCTCGCGCTGGGCATCACGGGCGCGGGGCTGGCGATGATCGTCCGGGAGGCGCTGACGCTGATCATCCTCATCGCTGTCACGGCAAAAAACAAGGCGCTGGTGCGCCCCTCTCTGCGTCTGTTTTCCCCCGGGCTGCGCGTCTACGGCCAGATCATGCGCTCCGGCCTGCCCACGCTGCTGCGCCAGGGGCTGATGAGCGTGTCCAGCGTCATGCTCAGCCGCATCAGCGCGGGCTTTGGGGAGACGGCGCTGGCCGGCATGGGGCTGGCGGTGCGCGCCGGCGCGCTCGTCTCGTCGGCGGTCATCGGATTTGGCCAGGGCTTTCAGCCGGTGTGCGGCTTTGCCTACGGCGCCGGGCGCATGGGCCGCGTCCGCGATGCCTACGTCTTTTGCCAAAAGGTCGTCACGGGCGCGCTGCTCGCGCTGGGCGCGGCGGTATTCGTCTTCAGCCGTCCCCTGCTGATGCTCTTCGGCCCGGAGCCCGCCGTCGCGGATTTCGGCGCGGCGGTGCTGCGCGCGCAAAGCGCCACATTCTTTGCCCAGGGCGCGGTGATCATGATGAACATGCTCACCCAGGCCATGGGGCTGACGGTGCGCGCCTCGCTGGTCGCCACAAGCCGCCAGGGCTATGTCTTCATTCCGCTTGTGCTGCTCCTGCCCCGTTTTTTCGGGGAGACAGGCCTGATCCTCGCCCAAAGCGCGAGCGATATCGTCTCCCTCCTGCTGTGCTGGCTGCTCACGCGCGGCGTCACAGGTTCCGCGTGCGAACGGAGAGAATATTCGGATGCTCGGACAGCGTGCCGATGATATCCACATAATTGGTGTGTCCGGGCATGGAGAGCATGTACAGATTGGTGTAGAGATTTCCTTCGGGCCGGTTCTCCGCGTGGAAGTCGACATCCAGGATCTTGATGCCCATGTTCATGAAGTACTCGCTCAGGAACGCGAGGGTCTGCGTGCGATGGACGAATTGCACCTCCAGCCGTTTGTACGTGTTCACGTGCACGATGCGCTGCATCAGCCCCAGCACCACCAGCACGATCGCGCCCGCGGCCACGCCCATGGCGATGAAGCCGGAGCCTACGGCCAGGCCGATGCAGGCCGTGCACCACAGAGACGCCGCCGTCGTCAGGCCGGATATCTTGCGCTCGGACATAAAGATCGTGCCCGCGCCCAGGAAGCCCACGCCGGAGACGACGCCCGCCGTGATGCGCCCCATGCTCACGCCGATCATGCTTCCCTGATTGAGCTCAAGCACGCATGCCACCGTCTGATGCTCGATCAGCGAGACGAGCGCTGCGCCCACGCACACCAGCACGTGCGTGCGCATGCCCGCGGGACGGCTCTTGATCTCCCGGTCGATGCCGATCGCCGCGCCGATAACCACCGCCACGCCGATGCGCAGCAGGAGCATGCCCAGGGTAAGCGGCCGGCCAAATTCCGCCAATCCGTCAAACACGGACATCACCTCGCTTCCTTCCGACCCTCTATTGTGCTCAGGACAAGGGCTTTCCTCTCCTTGCGGGAAAAAGCCCCTAAAAAATCTGTGAATCGGTTTTTATGCACAGCATTATAACGCTTCTCCCGGCGGAGCGCAACCCATTTGCCGTCGACCGTGCCGATTTCGCGTTGACATCGCATGACCGGCGCATTACAATATCGGTAAACAAAGGCCGTATTCCTCATCTGCGGAGGCTCAAGCATGAAGAATCCAACCCCTGACCAGTTAAGCGCGCTGCGTGAACGCGCCCGCGCCATTGCCGGCGCGCTGCCGCCGCTTCAGCGCACGGCCGACGGCCGCCTCACGCCCGAAAGCCGCCGAATCCTTGCCGCGCATGTGCAGCGCGTTTTGCGCAAAAACCGGGCAGTCGGCGCGGCGCTTGTGCTATGCTCCCCCGGCGGCGCCGACGACGTGTTTTGCTGCGGCCATGCGCGGCTCTCTCCCCGCGTGCCGGTCACAGAAAGCACCTGCTTCCGCCTGGCGTCCGTGTCCAAGCTGGTGATGACCTTCGGCGCGCTCTCCCTTTCGGAGGCCGGGATGCTCGATCTTGATGCGGATATCTCGTCCCTGCTCGGCTATCCCGTGCGCAATCCCGCCGCGCCGGATGTGCCGGTCACTCCGCGCATGCTGCTCACGCACACCTCCTCCCTGTGCGACGAGGGCAATTACGGCACGCGCGGCATGCAGCCCGGCTGCACGGTGCGCGAGCTGCTCATCGATCCGAAGAACTGGCTGCCGCAGCCGCCCGGCAATTCCTTCCATTACAGCAACCTCGGCGCCGGCGTGATGGGCGTGGTCATGGAGCTTGCGGCCCGTCAGCCGTTTGACGACATCATGCAGGCGTGCGTGTTCAATCCGCTGTCCATCCGCGCGACCTACGATCCCCGCCGCGTCTCCCCGGCGGACGATCTGGCCGACGGCTATGCCGTGCGCGCCTTCCTGCCGCCGCACCGCAAATACGACGCCGCCGCGCTCTCCTCGGCCGCGCCCTCCGCATCCCCCTTCGACCCGGAGCACGACTTCCTCATCGCGGCGGGCCGGATGATCACCGACAGCCGCGGCATGGCCCGGCTCATTCGCCTGCTCGCCTCCCACGGAGAGATGGGCGTGCTCAGCGCCAAATCCCTCGATCTGATGCGCGCCCCGCAGGACGGCATCGGGGGCATCGCGCAGGCGGGGCGCGGGCTGAACGTCGCCTTTCTGCCCGGCGTATTCCCAGGCGCGTCGCCCGTCGGCCACCAGGGCGTGGCCTACGGCATGTGCGCCGAGCTCTTCGCCGATCCCGGGACAGGCGCGGGCGTCGGCGTGATGACCAGCGGCATCCGCCTTCTGCGCGATACGCCGCCGCTCATGCGCGCCGGGTTTGACCTGCTCGCCCTCGGCTTCGCCGCGGCCGGCGGGAGCCGTTGACCGCGCCATAATTTTGACACATTCTTTCTATGTTTTCTTAAAGAATCCATCATTATTTCTCCATAGCCTGCCGATATACTATGATCATCACCTGAGCGGTGAAATGAAAATAAAAAGATACCCCCGAAAGGAGATCGATTCTCATGCGTACATCCTATTTTCGCCGCATCGCCGCGCTGACAGCCGTTCTGGCGGTCACCGTCACCGCGGGCATGGGCACCCTGGCCCTGGCCGAAACCAACGGCAAGCAGTTCAGCGTCATCGAGGCCGCTTCAAGCGAAAACTCCCTGTCCATCCCGGAGATCGCCGAAAAGTGCCGCACCTCTGTGGTCGCCATTGAAACCGAAACCAAGGTCGTCTACAACGATTACGACAGCAATTACTACAATCCGTTCGGCATGTTCGGTTACGGCTATGGCTACGGCAACGGCAGCCGCCGCGGCACGCAGCGCGAATACACCCAGACGGGCGCCGGTTCCGGCATCGTTCTGTCCGAGGACGGCTACATCCTGACCAACAACCACGTCATCTCCGGAGCGGACAAGATCACTATCTATGTCAGCGATCAGGACGGCGAGGAAACCACCTATGAGGCCACGCTCGTGGGCACCTCCGAGAGCAGCGACGTGGCGGTGCTCAAGATCGACGCGACCGGCCTGAACGCCGCGACCTTCGGCGACAGCGATCAGCTTCAGGTCGGTGAATTGGCCGTGGCCATCGGCAACCCGATGGGCAAGGTGCACGGCTCCGTGACCGCGGGCATCATCTCCGCCACCGAGCAGGAGCTCACCATCGACGACGTGACCATCAGCGCCATTCAGACCGACGCGGCCATCAACCCCGGCAACTCCGGCGGTGCGCTGTTTGACTCCTTTGGCAATGTGATCGGCCTGGTCTACGCCAAGTCCTCCTCCGTGAGCATCGAAGGCATCGGCTACGCGATTCCGGTCAACGCCATCAAGGAGCTCGTCGCCCAGATGATCAACGATCCCGACTCCGTGGAAGCCCAGACCAAGGGCAGCCAGATCATGCTCGGCATCACCATCCAGGATGTGACCGAGGAGATGAGCAAGCAGTACTCCATGCCGGTGGGCGTGTACGTCCGCGAGGTTTCCGAGATGAGTGCCGCGGAGCGCGCCGGCCTGCAGAAGGGCGACATCATCGTCGAATTTGCCGGCAAAACCGTTGAAAACGCCGACGACCTGAACGCCATCAAGGCCGAGCAAACCTCCGGCGACACCGTGTCCATCAAGATCGACCGCAACGGCAAGGAAATGACGCTGGACATCGTCATCCCCCAGCCGACCGAGGTGGATACCGTAAGCAACTGACTTCTTCCAAGCTTTTCTTTCCATATTGTTTGCCGGAAGGCGCAGGCGGATATTCCCCTGCGCCTTCCGGCTTTTTGCCTGATAAAATGGCGTAAAAACCGGCCGCGTTCGTACTCATCGGGCGATTTGCAGCGATTTGGGGAAGGGGAAGCGCCCACTGGTGCATCCGGCATGCGCCCCGATCCCCCTGGGATTCTTTTCCCTTGATTGATCCGCCGCATCGCTGTACAATGATGTCAGCAATCGCGCGGCCAAAGGAGCTGACCTGTCCATGACCACCCTATACACCCTGCTGTGCCAAATCGAGGCCGTATTCGGTGTGCGCATCTGCGTGCACGATATATCCGGCATCACCTTCACCTCACACATGCTGGAGCTTCCGCGCAACTGGAAAAACCACGGCTGCGCCTACTGCCAGAGCGCCAAGGTATTCGTGGGGGAAAAGCGCTGCATGCTGCAAAAGGACGCCGCGCTGCGCAAGCTGCGGCGCAACGGTGTGCAGCCGTTCTTCGGCATCTGCAATATGGGCGTGTGCGAATACATCTATCCCGTGCTGCAGGAACGCAAGCTGCTGGCCGTCATCTTCGCCAGCGGCGTCACGCGGGAGGACGCGGATACCGCGCGCGAAAAGCTGCTCGCGCAGGCCCAGCGCGCGCACATTCCGCCGGAGGAGGTTCTCCCCTCCTTTGAGCAGTTTGCCCTCCACGCCGGGACGTCGCGCGAGGCGCTTCTCTTCTTCGCGCAGCTTGCGGAGGATTTTATCCTGCGCCACACCGTGGCCGGCTCCTCCCGCGTCTCTGCCCCCGACGGTTCTTACCCCGTGGAGCCCGTGCCGCCCCGCAAATCGGGCATCGCCGCCGCCATCATCGCATATCTGGATGAGAATTACGCCGCCGATCTGTCGCTCAAGAAGCTCGCCTCGCTGTTTTTCATCAGCGAGGGCCACCTGTGCCGTCTCATCCGGCAGGAGCTGGGCATGAGCGTCATGAGCTATATCAAGCGGCTGCGCATGGGCGCCGCCGCGCGGCAGCTGGTGCGCACCGATCTTTCTGTCCGGGATATCGGCAGATTGGTGGGCATCTCGGATACCAATTACTTCTGCCGCTGCTTCCGCAGCGTGATGGGCGTCACGCCCACGGAATACCGGCATCTGCACACGGAATCCCACCCCTGGGACGCGGGCGACGCCCCTCTTCCCCGTGGATAAAACAGACATGTATGTGAAGATTGTGCTATGACGTCGTCCATTTTGTATAGTGACAAATCACTGTTTTCAGGCCATAATGACAATAAAGACATCGTTACCAACCGCACATCATGAAAGGAGATTGTACGATGAAAAAATGGTTTGCCGCCCTCCTGACCCTGATGCTGGTGCTCGCGTTGGCCGTGCCTGCCATGGCCGAAGACACCGTCGCCCTCAAAATCGCAACCTGGACAAGCAACGAATCCCAGCTCGAATTGCTGGGCAGCTTCGTTGAAGAGTTCGCACAGCTCAAGGGCATCGGAATCGACGTCACGTTCGAATCCATCGACTACAACGAGTACAACACCAAGCTCCTGCTCGAGCTTCAGGGCTCCGATGCGCCCGACCTGTACTGGGTTCTCGAAACGTCCGCCCCGGCCTTCATCGCCTCCGGCAATCTGGCCAAGCTGAACGACGCGCTGGCCGCCTATGATCCGGACGATATTTCCGAAGGCGCATTCGCCCTCTGGAAGGACGGCGAGGACGTGTACGCCGTTCCCTTCTCCACCTCCCCGTTCATCCTGATCTACAACGTGGATCTATTCCGGCAGGCCGGCGTCAAGACGCCCGACGAGCTGATCGCGGAGGACAGCTGGACCTGGGAGACCTTCCGCGAGATCAGCAAGCAGATCAAGGACGCCACCGGCGTCTGGGGCTATCAGACCGTCGACGGCGACGGCTATAACACCCGCGTGCTGCACAATCTTCTGCCCATCATCCGCGCCTTCGGCGGCGATGCCTGGGATGAGGACGGCAACGTGCTGATCGACTCCGAGGAATCCGTGGCCGCCGTGCAGCTGTTCCACGACATGGTGTATGTGGACGGTTCCGTCGTGCCTCCGGGAGACGAGAGCAGCTTCTACACCGGCGCCGCCGCGATGACCGTCGGCCAGATCTCCCGCCTCTCCAATCTCGATGAGGTCACCTGGGAATGGGGCATCTGCACGCTGCCGGGCAACTCGCCCGTCATCGGCCAGGCCGCGCTGGGCGCTTTCTCCGGCAGCAAGAATGTGGAAATCGCCGCTGAGCTCGCCGCCTATATGACCAGCGAGAGCTGCGCGGCGCGCATCGCCGGCATCTGGCCGCCCACCCGCAAGGCCGTGCTCGACTCCGACGACTTCCTCACCTCCAACAGCCGTATCGCGCCCGAGCAGATGAAGAGCGCCGTCGCCGCCTCCATCGAGACCGGCCGTGTGCTGCCCGCCCACGTCCTGTATCCGCAGATCGAAGTGGAAGCCAAGATCGCCTATGACAAGCTGTGGAACGCGAACGCCGATGTCGCCGCCATCATGAAAGACGTGGCCGATGTGTATCGCAGCTATCTGAACTAACAAACCGATGAAGGCTCGACGGCGGCTTCCCTGCTGTCGAGCCTTTTTGTATGGAGGTTCTCATGAAAAACGCATCCTCTGCCCGAACGCTCAGGCGGAATGAGGCGCTGGCCGGCTACGCCTTCGTGCTGCCGCAGATGATCGGCTTTTGTGCGCTGGTGCTCCTGCCGCTTGTCAATGTGTTCATATACTCCTTCCACGACAAGAACATGCTCTTTGGCACAAACCGTTTCGTGGGCTTTGATCAGTATGTCAAGCTCTTCACCAACGACAAGCTGTTTTACACGACGCTGGGCAACACCTTCATCTTCTCCATCCTGCTGGTGCCGCTCAACCTGATTCTCTCGCTGCTGCTGGCGCTCTATCTGGGTGAGGGCCGCTTCGGCACGCGCTACATCTGCACGGTCATCTTCCTGCCGGTGGTCACCTCCGGCGTGGCCTGGGCCATCGTCTGGAAATATCTGCTGCAGGGCGGCACGACCGGGCCGGTCAACTGGTTTTTGTCCCTGCTGGGCATCCAGGGCCCAAACTGGCTGATGGAAAAGGGCTGGGCGATGTTCAGCGTGGTCGTCAACCGCGTGCTCAAGAATCTGGGCACCAATGTGCTGATCTTCTTTGGCGCCGTCATGAATATGCCCTCGGACGTCATCGAGGCCGCGCGCATGGACGGCGCCAGCGGGCTGACGCTGCTGCGGCGCATCAAGCTTCCGCTGCTCATGCCCACCATCCTGATGGTCTCCATCGTCACGATGATCGGCTCCATGCGCGTGTTTGACACCATCCGCCTGATGACGGACGGCGGCCCGGAGGGCTCCACCATGGTATTGGTCTACTACATCTACCACCAGGCCTTCAAGATGTTCAACACGGGCTATGCCTCCGCCATCGCCGTCGTGCTGTTTGTGATCGTTCTGATGCTGACCCTTGTGCAATGGGGACTGAGAGGGAGGCTGTCGCACTATGAAAGCTAAACGCATTCTCGGCCATGCCGCCCGGATTCTCCTGCTGGCCGCCATCACGGCGCTGTTCGTCTATCCGTTCTGGTGGATGGTCGTCAACTCGCTGAACACCGCGGCGCAGGTTGTCGGCACACCGACGCTGCTGCCCGTCTCCTGGCGCTGGGAGAACTACAGGGAGATTTTCCGCATTCAGCCCTTCGCGCGCCATCTGCTCAACAGCATCGAGGTCGCGCTCGTGGGCACCGCAGGCAACATCCTCCTCTCCGCGCTGGCCGGATACGGCTTTGCACGCCTCCGCTTCCCGGGGCGCAACCTCCTCTTCGTGCTGCTGCTGACCGCGCTGATGATGCCCATCGAGGTTATCATCGTGCCGCTGTTCTTTCAGATGCTCGGCTGGGGGATCAACGATTCGCTCATTCCGCTGATGCTGATCCCCATTTTCGGCGCGCAGGGCGCGTTTTCCACCTTTATGTTCCGGCAGTTCTTCGTCACCGTCCCGCTTGAGCTCGAGGAAGCCGCCCGTCTGGACGGCCTGGGCCATCTGGGCATCTTCGCGCGGATCATGCTGCCCATCGCCACGCCGGTCATCAGCTCGGCGGCCATTCTGGCATTCCTGGCGGCCTGGAACACCTATCTGGAGCCGCTCGTGTTCATCAACAGCATCGAAAAGTACACGCTGCCGCTTTCGCTGAACAATTTCAACGACGCTTACGGCCAGCCGCAGTGGAACCTGCAAATGGCCGCCACGACGGTTTCCGTGGTGCCCATCATGCTGGTCTATCTGATTTTCCAGGAAAAGGTAACCGACGCCATGGTAAATTCCGGACTGAAAGGCTGACAACAGATTATGAAGAATCTTCAATACGAATTGGCGGTGCTCGGCTGCGGCATGGCCGGCATCATGGCCGCCGTCGCCGCAGCAAGACAGGGGCTTCGGGTCATCGCCATTGACGAAGCCGGCTACGCGGGAGGCTCCCTGACCGCGATGGGCACCGGCCCGATGATGACCTTCCACGCCGGACAGACGCAGGTGATCCGCGGTCTGGCGCAGGAGATGGTGGCGCGCCTTGAAAGCGAGGGCTTCTCCCCCGGGCACACGGTGGATTCCACCGGCTATACGTATACGGTCACCCCATTTTCCGCCGAGGGCATGAAGCGCGTGCTGGAGCAGATGATGCTTGAATCCGGCGTCACGCCGCTGTATCACACGGCGGTGATCCGCGCGAACGTCGGGCAGGGGCGCATGCGCAGCGTGGAATGCTTTTCCTGCGGCGAGCGCTTCTGCGTGGAGGCGGACGTATTCATCGACGCCACCGGCGACGGCGACGTTCTGGCCATGGCCGGGGTTCCCTTTGAATCCGGCCGCCCGCAGGACGGCAAAAACCAGCCGATGACGATGAATTTCAAAATCAGCCCGGTGGATACGGACCGCATCCGTTCCATCATGGACGAGCGGCCGGAGCTTTTCCCCTTTCTCGCAAGCAAGGCCGGCATCGAAAAGCAGGCCGTCCGTCTCTCCGTCTCAGGCTTCAACGAACTGATGCGCCGGGCGATTGATGCCGGCGAGCTGACGGTCGACCGCGATACCGTTCTCTGCTTTGAAACGGACAAGCCGCATGAGATGATCGTGAACATGTCTCGCATCAACGGCGAAAACCCGGTTGATCCCTTCTCCCTCACGTGCGCGGAGATCGAAGGACGCCGCCAGGTTTTTGAGCTGCTGCATCAGCTGCGCGCGCACATCCCGGGATTTGAACATGCCGCGCTGCTCTTCTCCGGGCCGAACGTGGGCATTCGCTCCTCGCGCCGCATGGTTGGCGACTATTGTCTCACGGCGGACGATATTCTCTCCGCCCGCATGTTTGACGACCGGATCGCCGTATTCGGCTACCCGATCGACATCCACTCCGCCGACGGAGCGGAGACGGATTCCCGCTTTCTCCAGCCCGGAGCATATTACAGCATCCCCTATCGCTGCCTGACCAACGCGGCCGTGCCCAATCTGATGGCCGCCGGACGCAATATCTCCTGTACGTTTGAGGCACAGGCCAGCACGAGGCTGAGCCCCTGCTGCGCCGCGCTGGGACAGGCGGCGGGCTGCGCGGCCGCTTTGGCCGTTCGGGGGGCCGTGCTTCCCACGCAGATCGACATCGCCGCGCTGCACCGCCTCCTGCTTGAGCAGGGCGCTTACCTCGGCGAGCAGGAGGCGTGAGCATGCCCGCCTTTGATTTGCCCGTCGGGCAGCTCCGCGTCTATCCGGGCAAAAATCCCCGTCCGGCGGACTTTGACGCCTACTGGGATCGCGCCCTGCGCGAGATGGAGGCCGTGGACCCGCAGGTCACGCTGATCCCCGCGTCATTCCGCCATCCCGCCCTGGCCTGCTTCGACCTGTATTTCACCGGAACGCACGGCGCCAGGCTGCACGCCAAATACGTGCGTCCCCACCGGATTTCCGCCCCTGTGCCCGCCGTCCTGCAGTTCCACGGCTACAGCATGGCCTCCGGGGACTGGAGCGGGCTTCTGCCGATGGCCTCCGCGGGCTTCGCCGTCGCCGCGCTGGACGTGCGCGGGCAGGGCGGCCTGAGCGAGGATACCGGCGGCGTCCGGGGCATGACGTGGTTCGGACACATCGTCCGCGGCCTCGACGATCCGGACCCCGACAAGCTGCTTTACCGGGACATCTTTCTCGATACGGCGCTGCTCTCCCGCATCGTCGCAGGGTTTCCCGAGGTGGACGGGGATCGCCTGGCCGCGATGGGCGGCAGCCAGGGCGGCGGGCTGACGCTCGCCTGTGCCGCGCTGGCCGATATCAAGCTGGCTGCTCCCAGCTATCCCTTTCTGTCGGATTACCAGCGCGCCTGGGAGCTCGATCTGGGCACGCGCGCCTATTCCGAGCTGAAGGAGTATTTTCGCCGCTTTGATCCGACGCACGCGCGCGAAACCGAAATCTTCACCAAGCTCGGCTATGTGGACGTTCAGCACCTTGCCCCGCGGATTCGCGCCAGGGTGCACATGTTCACCGCGCTCTCGGATATGACCTGTCCTCCCTCCAGCCAGTTTGCCGCATACAACAAGATCACCTCGCCAAAGCAGGTCACCTTCTATCCCGATTACGGACATGAATGGCTGCCGGACAGCGCCGACCAGACGCTCATGTGGTTCGTCCGGGAGCTTCTTTGACGGGCGTCCGCCCGCGCATGCGCGGATTTATCGCAATCAAAAAGGGCCGGTGCGGCCGGATATCTCCCCGCATCAGCCCTTTTCTGATGGAATCAATAATTCTCCTTGCGAACCTCGAAGTAGCTCTTCGGGTGCGCGCACACCGGGCACACTTCCGGTGCCTTCTTGCCCATGACGAGGTGACCGCAGTTGCGGCACTCCCACATGGTCATCTCGCCCTTCTCGAAGACCTGCTGCATCTCCACATTGTTCAGCAGCGCGCGGTAACGCTCCTCATGCGCCTTCTCGATGTCGGCAACCATCTTAAACTGCACGGCCAGCTTGGTGAAGCCTTCCTCTTCGGCCTCGCGCGCGAAGGTGGCATACATGTCGGTCCACTCGTAGTTCTCGCCCTCAGCAGCGGAGAGCAGGTTCTGCGCGGTGTCGCCCAGGCCGCCCAGCGCCTTGAACCACATCTTCGCATGCTCCTTCTCGTTGTCCGCGGTCTTCTGGAAGATCGCGGCGATCTGCTCATAGCCTTCCTTCTTGGCGACGGATGCAAAGTAGGTGTACTTATTGCGTGCCTCAGACTCGCCAGCAAACGCTGTCATCAGGTTTTTTTCGGTCTTGCTGCCCTTGAGTTCCATATGTGTTCCTCCCTTTCTGCGGAGCCACCCCGCTTCAAACGCGTCGGATATGGCCCCACTTTCATTATTATATCACAGCCACACTCTCCATGCAATTTATATTTGCTTATATACGCTGCACCCGATTCATTCGGCGCCCGCCTATAAATTCGTCCCGAACCATCCATACTGGGATAAACGGTGAAAAGGGAGACATCACCCATGGACTGGCTTTCCGGATTTGATTCCGCCCTCAGCATAGGCATCACGCTCATCATCCACCTGCTGGAGCTGATGGGCGTGGCCATCATCCTCTTCGGCGCGGTGCGCGATTTCATCTGGTACTTCACCGGCCATCAGGCCAACATCCGCCTGGATCTCGCCCGCTCGATGGCGCTGGGGCTGGAATTCAAGCTCGGCGGCGAGATCCTGCGCACCGTCATCGCCCGTGACATGCGCGAAATCCTGACCGTGGGCGCGCTCATCGCTTTGCGCGCTGCGCTCAACTTCCTCATCCATTGGGAAATCGAGCACATCGAAGAGGACGAGGCCGCGGATAAATCGATGCCCTCAGAGGAAGACATCTGAGCGAACAAACAAAAGGCGGCCAATGGCCGCTTCACCCTCCCGATAATCGCCGCAAATCGCCCGATGAGGGCGAACGCGGCCGTTCTTTACACAATTCCTATAAAGCAAAAAGCGGGGCGCACACCCGGCTGCGGTGCGCGTCCCGCATGTTTTGTTATGCCTCGTAGAATTCCTCTTTCCCCAGGCCGCACCAGGGGCATTTCCAATCGTCGGGCACATTCTCCCAGGGGGTTCCGGGCGCGACGCCGTGCTCGGGATCGCCCTGCTCAGGATCGTAGACATAGCCGCATGGGCATTCATACTTTTCCATGATCTCGTCTCCTTTCAGACTGTTTTCCTTATCTTGGCCCGAAGAACGCGGATTCATGCGCGCTCCCACTTCCGAAAACCACTGCAAATCACCCGATGAGGACGAACGCACCCGGTTTTTACGCAATTTCCTATAAAGTGAAAAAGGAGCAGCCAAAGCCGCTCCTCACAGTTTTTCGGCATAAGCATAGCTGCCGTCCATGGCGGGATAGATTTGTCCAGCCGCTGCCCGAAGGATGTTTCTCCAAAAATTTGAAAGGAGCGGCCAAAGCCGCTCCCCTTCAAATCGCCTTACGCGTTCTTGCCCTTGATATACTCGTCAATCGCCTTGGCCGCATGCTTGCCCGCGCCCATGGCGAGGATGACGGTCGCCGCGCCGGTAACCGCGTCTCCGCCGGCGTATACGCCCTCGCGGCTGGTAAGGCCGTCATCGCCATTGGTGACGATGCAGCCGTGCTTGTTCGCCTCAAGCCCGGGCGTCGTGGAGCGAATCAGCGGATTCGGGCTGGTGCCGATGGACATGATCATCGTGTCGACGTCGAGGACGAACTCGCTGCCCTCCTTGACCACCGGACGGCGGCGGCCGGAGGCATCCGGCTCGCCGAGCTCCATCTCCACGCACCGCATGCCGCAGACCATGCCGTTCTCGTCCCCCAGCACCTCGACGGGGTTGGTGAGCGTCTTGAAGATGATGCCCTCCTCCTCGGCATGCTCGACCTCCTCCTTACGGGCGGGAAGCTCTGCCATGCCGCGGCGGTAGACGATGTACACCTCCTCCGCACCCAGGCGCTTGGCGGAGCGGGCCGCGTCCATCGCGACGTTGCCGCCGCCGACGACGGCGACCTTGTGGCTGTGCTTGATCGGGGTCTTGCTGTCCTTCCTGTACGCCTTCATCAGGTTGATGCGGGTCAGGTATTCGTTGGCGGAGTACACACCCTTGAGGCTCTCGCCCGGAATGCCCATGAAGCGCGGCAGGCCCGCGCCGGAAGCGATGTACACCGCCTCAAAGCCCATCTCAAACAGTTCGTCGATCGTGAGCACCTTGCCGATGACCATGTTGGTCTCGATATCCACGCCCATGGCCTTGAGGCCGTCGATCTCCTTCTGCACGATGGCTTTGGGCAAACGGAACTCCGGAATGCCGTAAACCAGCACACCGCCGGCCAGATGCAGCGCCTCATAGATGGTCACCTTATAGCCGAGCTTTGCCAGATCGCCGGCGGCAGTCAGGCCGGACGGGCCCGCGCCGATGATGGCGACCTTGTGGCCGTTCTGCTCCGGCACGACGGGCGTCTCGTCGGAGTGCTCGCGGTGCCAGTCCGCGACAAAGCGCTCCAGACGGCCGATTCCGACCGGCTCGCCCTTGATGCCGCGCACGCACTTGCCCTCGCACTGGGTCTCCTGCGGGCAGACGCGGCCGCAGACAGCGGGCAGCGCGGAAGACGCGGAGAGCACCTTGTAAGCGCCTTCCATGTCCTCGTTGGCCACACGGGCGATGAATGCCGGGATGTCGATCTGCACCGGGCAGGCGCTCTGACAGGGCTTCTTCGGGCAGTTCAGGCAGCGCTTGGCCTCATTCACAGCCATCTCATAGGTATAGCCGAGGGCAACCTCGTCAAAATTCTTATTGCGGATGTTGGGGTCCTGGGAAGGCATCGGGCACTTCTTCGGGTCCATATTGCGAGTCACGGCCATGTTATTTGACCTCCTTGTTCATCAGGTTGCAATGGGCCTCGCGGGCATGCTGCTCAAAATCGCGATACATGGCGCCGCGCTTCATCGCCTCGTCAAAGTCAACGAGATGGCCGTCAAAGTCCGGGCCGTCGACGCAGGCAAACTTGGTCTCTCCGCCGACGGTCAGGCGGCAGCCGCCGCACATGCCGGTGCCGTCGATCATGATCGGGTTCATGGATACGACGGTCTTCACGCCGTACTTCTTGGTGACGGCGCAGACAAATTTCATCATCACCAGCGGGCCGATAGCGATCACCTCGTCGTACTGATTGCCCTCCTGAATGAGCTGCTCAAGCGGCACGGTGACGACGCCCTTTTCGCCATGGCTTCCATCGTCGGTCATCATGATCAGCCTGTCGGACGCGGCCCTGAATTCATCCTCGAGGATGACCAGATCCTTGCTGCGGAATCCGACAATGGCATGCACCTCGCAGCCCTGCTCATGCAGCTTCTTGGTGACGGGCAGCGCGATGGCGCAGCCCACGCCGCCGCCGACCACGGCGACCTTCCTGAGCCCCTCGGTGTGCGTTGCCACGCCCAGCGGCCCGACGAAGTCATGCAGTTCCTGTCCCTCTTCCATGGTATCCAGCTCCATCGTCGAGCCGCCGACGATCTGATAGATGATCGTCACCGTGCCGGCCTCGCGATCAAAATCGGCGATGGTCAGCGGGACGCGCTCGCTGTCCTCGAACGCGCGGAAAATGATGAACTGGCCGGGTTCCGCCTTTCGGGCAACGAACGGCGCATCAATCACCATCTTGGTAACCGTCGGATTTAAACGCTCTTTCTTGACGATTTTAAACATGATCAATCCTCCTGATTCTACAGCCTGGCGCATGACCGTGCTACACTCCATATGGAATGACTGCGCAGAAAGAAACATTCATTCCGCACAGAAAACGACGCGTTTTTCTCTCCTCCTGAGACATGCGGTCATATCCGGGCAATTATTCGACATGGATTCCCCGCAAACCTGCAAGCATTTGCCGCAAAAAGTCAAATTTCATCGAATATCTTCAGAAAAATCCTGGAAGCTCAGCAAAAGAGGACGCCGCACAGCGGCGTCCCCTGCAAATTCACTCGAGCATAGGGGGATGCTTTCTTCACCCGTGAAAAGCCCTTACATCCCTTGAATCAGAAGTCGACCTCGGTGTCGTAATAGCAGCACTTGAGCAGCTTCTCCATCTCTTCCTGGCTCGGCTGACGCGGATTGGAGCCGGTGCAGGCATCCGCGATGGCATTCTTGGCGATCTCCGGCAGGCGCTCAAGGAACACCTCTTCCGGCACAAAGCCCTGCTCGCAGGGATAGCTGTCCGCGCCGTACTGCTTGATGCAGTGCGGGATATTGAGATCGTCGTTCATCTTGCGCAGGTACGCAATCAGCAGCGCAACCTTCTCGTCATCGTCCTTGCCGCCGAGCTTCATGTAATCCGCGATCACGCCATAGCGCTTCTTGGCGGTCTCATCCTTGGCATTGTAAGCGATGACCTTGGGCAGGTACATGGCGTTGGCCGCGCCGTGGATGATGTGCGCGCCGTAGTCCGCGAAAACCGCGCCGGTCTTGTGCGCCATGGAGTGCACGATGCCCAGCAGCGCGTTGGAGAACGCCATGCCGGCCAGGCACTGGGCGTTGTGCATGCGGTCGCGGGCGGCGACGTCGCCATTGTAGGACGGCACCAGATCGTTCATGATCATCTCGATGGCGTGGATAGCCAGCGGATCGGTGTAGTCGCAGTTCGCGGTGGAAACGTACGCCTCGACCGCATGGGTCATCGCGTCCATGCCGGTGTGGGCAACCAGCTTCTTGGGCATCGTCTCGGCCAGATCGGGATCGACGATGGCGACGTCCGGCGTGATCTCAAAGTCAGCGATCGGGTACTTGATGCCCTTCGAATAATCGGTGATGATGGAGAAGGCGGTCACCTCGGTCGCCGTGCCGGAGGTGGAGGAAATGGCGCAGAACTGGGCCTTGCGGCGCAGCGTCGGGATGCCGAACACCTTGCACATGTCCTCGAAGGTGCACTCCGGATACTCATACTTGATCCACATCGCCTTGGCCGCATCGATCGGGGAACCGCCGCCCATGGCGACGATCCAGTCGGGCTGGAACTTCATCATGGCGTCCGCGCCCTTCATCACGGTCTCCACGGACGGATCGGGCTCGATGCCCTCGAAGACCTCAACCTCCATGCCGGCTTCCTTCAAATAGGCGATCGCCCTGTCCAGAAAGCCAAAGCGCTTCATGGAGCCGCCGCCGACGCAGATCATCGCGCGCTTGCCCTCAAAGGACTTGAGCGCTTCCAAAGAGCCCTTGCCATGATACAGATCGCGGGGAAGTGTAAAACGTGCCATATAATTTTCCTCCTGTTTCCTGGAGGCGGAAGACCGCCCCGTCGGTTGATTGTGAAAACCTCTGCTCGATATTGACTTTGTTTTGTCAATCTCTGCCGGTATTATACCTCAGATGCTCACCGATGTAAAGTGTATATTTCTTGAAAAACTTCTGCATTTTTTATGTATATCCGCCACAAAAATGCAGAATACAAAAAAATATACAGGAGGAGCGTGCTCCTCCCATATAGTCGATTTTACGTTAATTTATAAACAAATATCAATCCGCCTCGATCATCCTGTATCCCACGCCGACCTCGGTGAAAATGTACTGCGGTTCCGCAGGATTCTTCTCGATTTTGCGGCGGATATTGGCCATATTCACGCGCAGGATCTGGTTGTCGTACGCTTTGTTCGGCCCCCAGATTTCGCGGATCAGATAATCGTACGTCAGCACACGTCCGGCATACCGCCCCAGCAGCGCCACAAGCTTGAACTCATTCTGCGTGAGGCCCGCGTCCCGCCCGTCGATATACGCGCGGTACTTGTCGTAGTCGATCACAAGCCCCTTTGCCGTAAAGCGGTTTTCCTTGGCGATGCTCGCATTTCCGCTCGTGGTGCGCGTGTGGCGCACTGCCGTGCGAATGCGCGCCAGCAGCTCCGATGTGCCGAACGGCTTGGTGATGTAGTCGTCCGCGCCCGCGTCCAGCGCCCGCACCTTCTCGCGCTCGTCCGTACGCGCCGAAACCACGACAACCGGCATCAGCGACCAGCGCCGCAGATCCGTCAGCACCTCCATGCCGTCCATATCCGGCAGCCCCAGATCCAGAATCACCACATCCGGGCAATGCGACGCCAACAGGCTGATCGCCTCGCGCCCGGTGTGCACGATCACGGCCTCATAGCCGTTGGCCTCCAGCACCCGCCTGATGAAATTGCAAATCGCCCGATCATCCTCGATGATCAGCACCTTTCCCTTGACAGCCATTATGACTCCTCCTCCATCGGCAGCGTAAAGGATACGCGTGCGCCGCCCTGCGGCAGGTTTTCCGCGCGCATGTCGCCGCCATGCGCGCGCACGATGCTCATGCACACAGACAAGCCGATGCCCATGCTCCGGCGTCCGTCTCCGCTCATCTCCTGAGCGTGCGGGAACAGCTCCTCAAACAGCTTGGGCATGATCTCCTCGTCGATGCCGCAGCCGTTGTCGCTCACGGAGAAGACAGCCGCACTTCCCTCTTTGACGATGCTCAGCTCCATCTCCGTCGCCGTCTGCGCATGAATAACGACATTGTCCATCAGGTTGATGAGCACCTGCTCAATCAGCGTCGCGTCCATGGGCACAATCAAAAGCTCCGTCGGCACGCTCACCCGCACCGCGATATCGCCCGACCGCTTTTTGAACTTTGTCACCGCTTCCGCGGCAATCTCCTCCGCCGCCTCCGGATTCTTCCTGATGCGCACGGCGCCCTCGTTGATGCGCGTGATGGAGAGCATATTTTCCACCAGGCGCACCAGCCACTGCGCATCGTCGCGCACATGGCCGATGAGATCCTTCTTCACCTCGTCGCTGAATTTGTCGTAGTTCTCCAGCACCGCCGCCGACGATCCGATGATCGACGTCAAAGGCGTGCGCAGATCGTGCGACACCGAACGCAGCAGATTCGCCTTCATCTTCTCCTTCTCGGCCTCGGCCTGGATTCGGCTTTGGCGCTTGACCTGCTCGGTCAGCATGCCCACGACGAGCGAGACCGTAAACATCGCCAGAAAGGTAAACGGATAGCCGGTAATCGTGAAATTGAATTCAAAGTACGGATATGTGAACACATAGTTGACCCCGATGACCGAAACGATCGTGGCAAAGAAGCTGTAAAAGTATCCGTCCGTCATTCTCGCCGTGATCAGCACGGCCAGCACGAAGACCAGCGGCACCGCGCTGTCGCTGTTGCCAAATGTATTCATCAGCTTGCAAAGCAGCGCAGCAGTGCCAAGCAAGACCAGCGTCAGCCCCAGATTGCGCATGATCTGCCTTCTGTTTTGCCGATGCGGAATCATCATGTCGCGGCACCAGGAAAGCAATCCCCTCATGCCCCGGCCTCCTTCCCGGACCATTTTGGCTTAAATTATAGCATGTATCCGCATCAAAATCGTGTTAAGAATTTTCCCCTATGGTTTGTGACAAAACTTCATTGAAATGTAATAATCTTTTCCTGTCCTTTTCCGCCGCGTTGTGCTATAATCCCGTTCTGCGTCCATCCTACGACGCTCAGGGAGGTTCATTCAATCATGCCGCTTATCGTGTGCACCATATTTTTCATCATTCTGTTCTCCTGCGAGGGCTTCTGGCATCTATCCTGCCTCGCCGACCAGGAGCGCGAGCTCAGCCGCTATCAGGCTATCGAGCATCCGCGCCGCCGCACCAGCGATTGCTACCTCGACAGATTGGGATAAATTCGCCCTTATCCCTTGACTTATTTCCAATAATTCGCTATACTGAGGAAGCTATCCTCTATGCCGGTGTGGTGGAATTGGCAGACGCCCGGGATTCAAAATCCCGTGTCCGCAAGGACGTGCGGGTTCGACCCCCGCCACCGGCACCAAGAAAGAAACCCAGCAAATGCTGGGTTTTTCTGTTTTTCCCTTTTATATTCTACATTTTTTGAGGATTTATTTCCGCATAATGTGCGCAGTTTTCTTCCTTCCCGGCATCTGTTTCCTCAAAAAAATTGCCACGAAAAAGCCGGGGATTTGCCCGGCCTTTTCAGCGCTTCACAATGTGCTCGTCATACTTCGCCGTTTTGTCCTTCACGGCGTCTGTCATCGACGAAGGCCCTGCCATTCCGGCAATACGCCCACAGCAGCGTCCAACTGCCTCATCAAATCATCGTGTTTCTATTCCGAAATTACGATAGCCTCCGAGGGCATAAATCCGCGCATCGGCGGCTCAGTCAGCGTTTCCACATACGTCCACTCGCTGCCAAACGTCGCCAGGTATCGAACGCCTTCTCCTTCCTTGAGGAGTACAACCTCTCCCTTTGTTTTCAGCGGATCATCCGTCAGGCCGCATGCCTTCGAAACGCTCGCCGGGAGATACGCCGGTTCCAGCACCTCCAGCTGGCTTTGATCCCGCACGGCCTCGGCAGAAATATAGCCGAAGCGGGACTTCTCGCTGCTGATCGCGTATTGAATCAGCACCATGTCGTTTTCACAGCCGAAAATCTGAATCCAGTCGTTGGTGCTCACGGATGCCTTGCCGTTTGCCGCCCGATAATATGTCTCGGATGGGCCGCTGTACACGGGGTATTTCTCATCCTTTCGGAAACTGCCCGTCTTCCCCTCCGGCAGGGCATCCCGCTGCGTGTTCACGGGCAGAGTCGGCGGCTGCGTCAGCTTCTGTCTGGCCTTGCTCAGGCTCTTGGGGAAGGAATAGATGTTGAACTCGTCCAAATCCGTATAGATCACGCCGGAGACAGTCGTCTTCTCCGTGGTCTCAACGCTTCCTTTTCCCGTTACATAGGAATACCCGCAATAAGACAGCCCGCTGCCCGTGGGTTTGATTTCTACAAATTCTGCATTGGGGGTTACGGCGTCATATGTCCAAACACGTACCTGAACCATTTCCCATTTTTCTTTATTCTTTCCAGAAGGCTGAAACCAGTATTCTTCCAGCTGGTCTCCAAAGTCATAATAAAAGTTGAAAATCTGATCCAAATAGTCCATCTCAGGGATTCGATCCCCCGCGTAAAGGGCTTTTTCCCGTTTCACTACCAGCTTCCACTCTCCAGAAGCCCTCGTGAACAGACACAGGATATTTTTCTCTCCTTTGCTCAGAACCGCCGCAATTACATCTCCCGATTGCCCCCACTTCGTACCGCTGTCTACACTGGTCACCACATAACTGTCCCACGCACTGCCCGACAGAATCCCATTCACGCCATCGGGCAGTCTCTCATCATAGGCCGCCATACTCGTCGTGCTCATGCACAGCAGGCACACGAGCAGCATCCCTCCAAACAAAACCTTCCTCATATGAACCCCTTCTTCATACAATTGGATTCTTCCGAATTAAAGGACGGAAAAATACCGGGTTTTCTTCCCCATGATGATCAATTTTTTCCAAAATTTTGAACCTTTTTATATCTTTCACCAAGGCGCATAATAAAGCGGGTCTTCCGCCAGCGGACGGAATATTTTCCCTCCTCCATATTCGAAAAACATGTCCGCATACTGCGCCGCGCTTTCGTTTGGAAATCACTCCCGACAGCCATATCCGCATTTGCCGCGTCACGAGGGGGACGTTCCATACACACCTCCCGGCTGACAGACATAGAATGTATTGCCCCCGGAAGAATTCATATTTTGAAAGGAGCGATTTCATTTATGCCCGAATACGCCAATCTTCAGTGCGAAAAAAGGCCTGAAGCTCCGTTAAATAACCCGTCCGCCCGCCGTATTCCCTATGCGATGGCCTATGTGCGCCCGCAGGAATGGGAGATGCCCCTGCGCGCGCAGGAAGCCCTGGCGAGGGGAACGGCATTCCTTTCCCTTGTCAAGCCCTTTGAAGTCAAGGGGGTGGCACGATGAATAATCTGAACAATCTTCTGCTCAACGTGCAGGCCAAATCCTTCCTGGCCCACGATCTTCTCCTGTATCTCGACACTCACCCCGATGACCGTACCGCCTTTGAGGCCTACCGGCACGCTCTATCCGAGCGCGGTGAAGCGGTTCGAATCTACGAAAACCAGGTGCGCGCGCTCACGCCCGACGGCCTGCTCTGCCGCCCGGATTTCAACTGGATTGACGAGCCATTTCCCTGGCAGTGAACAAGGAGGCGGTAAAAGATGTGGATTTATGAGAAGATGCTCCAGTATCCCGTGAATATCAAGAACAAAAATGCCAGGCTGGCCAAGATCATCATCAGCCAGTTTGGCGGCCCCGACGGCGAGCTGAGCGCCTCCGCCCGCTATCTGACCCAGCGCTACGCCATGCCCAACAAGATGGCGGCGGGGCTGCTCAACGATATCGGCACCGAGGAGCTGGCTCATTTCGAGATGATCGGCGCCATCATCCGTCAGCTCACCCGTGGGCTGAGCGCCGAAGAGCTGCAAAAAGAAGGTATGGCGGATTATTATGTGGATCACACCGCCGGCCTATGGCTTCAGGCCGCATCCGGCGCCCCGTTCACCTCGACCTATTTCCAGTCCAAGGGCGATCCCATCACGGATCTGCACGAGGATCTGGCCGCCGAGCAAAAAGCCCGAACCACCTACGACAATATTCTCCGCCTGGTGGACGATCCCGATGTGCGCGAACCCATCCAGTTCCTGCGCCAAAGGGAGATCGTCCACTATCAGCGCTTCGGCGAAGCCCTGCGCAGGGTAACCGACGAGCTGGACGCGCGAAATTTCTATGCCTTCAATCCCGCCTTTGACCTTAAGCCCGCTCACAACAAGCCCTGCCAATGATCGCAGAATGGGACGCTTCATCCCCGGGGCGTCCCATTTTTTTCGTCGTCCCCGCATCCGCCGGTCATTTACCGTGTCACATAACGGCCCGATTCCTCCTTATTTCGACGCTATCGCGCCCGCATTGCTCATCTTTGCACCATATTCTCTTCACATTGCGCTGGTAAGATAAGGCCATTCGATAGGAGGTATGATTTCATGAAGCGAATTCTCTCCCTTTTTCTCACACTGCTGCTTATCGTGACCAGCGCAGCATCCTTTGCCGAGGCGGGCGGCACGCCGCCTGCATCGGCTGACGGCGGCGCCCCGGCCGGCGATCCTCAGGCCGACGGTCAGGCTCCCGCCGGTGATCCTCCCTCCATGCCGGACGGTGAAATGCCCGGCGGCATGCCCCCAGGAGGCGGCCAAAGCGCCCAGCCCGAGCAGTACGACGCGGTGCTTAACCTGAGCGAGGACACCACGCACAGCGATGACGCCATCGCCTCCACGGGCGTCGACGAAAACGCCGTGCTCGTCACAAACGGCGATGTCACGCTTGAAAACATGGAGATCAGCCGCGTCTCGCAGGAAAGCACGGGCGGTGACACTTCCAGCTTCTATGGCGTCGGCGCGGCGGTGCTCACCACCGGCGGCACCGTGCGCGTAAACGGCAGCACGATCACCACCGACGCGGCGGGCGGCGCAGGCGTATTCGCCTATGGCGACGGCGTGGCCTACGTGTCGGATACCACGATCACCACGGCGCAAAACACCTCCGGCGGCATCCATGTGGCAGGCGGCGGTACGCTTTACGCCAGCAATCTCACGGTAGAGACCCAGGGTGAATCCGCCGCAGCCATCCGCTCCGACCGCGGCAGCGGCACAATGGTCGTCGACGGCGGCACCTACGTGTCAAACGGCGTCGGCTCGCCCGCCGTGTACGTCACCGCGGACATCTCCATTCACGACGCGGATCTGATCGCTGCGGGCTCCGAAGCGCTGTGCCTGGAGGGCCTGAATACCGTGCGCCTGTACGACTGCAACCTCACGGGCAATATGGACGACCTCTCCCAGAATGACAACACCTGGACGGTCATCCTCTATCAGAGCATGTCCGGCGATTCGCAGATCGGCGAGGGCCGCATGGAAATGGTCGGCGGCACGCTCACCTCGCAAAACGGCGGCCTGTTCTACACCACGAACACGGAAAGTGAATTTGTGATTTCCGGCGTCGCGATCGACGCTTCGGAGGACTGCGAATACTTCCTGCGCTGCACGGGCAATGCCAATGAGCGCGGCTGGGGCGCTTCCGGTCAAAACGGAGCGGACTGCACATTCACCGCTATCGCGCAGGATATGCCCGGCGACATCCTCTGGGACAGCATCTCCACCCTGAATCTCTACGTGACCGAGGGCAGCACGCTCACCGGCGCGATCATCGACGATGAATCCTGCGCGGGCGAGGGCGGCGACGGCACTTGCAGCCTGTATCTGGACGCTGCGTCTGCCTGGGTGGTCACGGGCGACAGCGTGCTCACCGCAATCGCCGGCGAGGGCACCATCACCGACGTCGACGGACATACCGTCACCATCGCCGGACAGGACGGTACCGTCTTTGTGCAGGGCGACAGCCCGTACACCGTGACGGTGCTCGAATACTCGGATCATTACGACGGCACGGGTGCAGGCTCCGCCTCCGCATGGAGCGAGCACACCGGCGCGCTGGACGCATGATGAGTATTTCCGTGCCCGCTACCCGGTTTTTCGCGCAATTTCCTGTAAGTCAAAAAAGGGACGTCAAGGTTTTCTCGCCTTGACGCCCCTTTTGACAACGGCTTCAATCAAAAACACACTTTGGCCGGTTTCATCAACGGGATATGCAATCCAGCGGCACAAATCCTCTCACCCATTCACCGCTTGCCTTCACTTCCACATATGCCCAGTCTTCTTTATCATAATAATCCGCGAGATAGGTAACCTTGTCGCCAGACGAAAGGCTCACAATTGCCTTGCCGTTGGCGCTAATCGGATCCTGTGTCATGGAGCAAGACTGAGAAATCTTCGCGGAAGTATACGAAAAGCTAAGCTCGTCCGCGCTGAGCGTATACTGAAGTGTCGAACGATCAATGTAGCCAACGCGATAACCGCTGCTGATTTCATAGAGAATTAAAACCCAATCACCCTCGCGGCCGGCAGCCCAAATCGCTTCATCCGTCGATACCTTAGCCCAGCCGTTCGAAGCGCGATAATATTCATAACCGGGACCACTGTATACGGGCAGCGATTGACCGCCGTAAAAGGACTTGTTCCTAAATACAATTGTAGGCTTTCCGTTTGCAGCCGTGTATGATGTCGAGCTTTTGCCTTCCTGCAATATCGGCTGCGCGCAGGCGCTGACGCTTGCCAAGATTAGAAAAATACCCATCAAGATCAAGGCCCATGCTTTTTTCATCTGTTGTTTTCCATCCTTTTCACAAGTCGTAAGTTTTAAAGCATCAGTAATCCCGTCATGCTATCCGGCCCTCTATCCCTTTGCGGTCAGGCTCTCGCCTTCGCCTCGCGGAAATCCTCCCACATCTTCGGCAAAAGCGCGGAATCGGAGAGGATATCGCACACGGTGCCTGCCAGCGTCTTTGCGCCGTACACGATGGCATTGTGGCCGTCCTCAGTCTTTCCGGCATCCACGAACGCCTGGGAATGGCTGGATGTTCCCGCCGGCACAAACTTCACACGAATGCAGCATCCCGGCATGTGATTGGTGACATTGCCAAAATCCGTGCTGCCGGTCTTCTTGCGCACCGGGCCAAGCCCCGGCGCACCGCACGCCGCCGCATTCGCCATGATCACGTCGTTGAGCGCATAACAGGGCACCTTGTTGTCGAGCGACTTTTCCTTGTAGATTTCGTAATCGACATCCGCCATCATGGCCGCGCCCGCAATGATCTTTTCAAACCGCCGGCACACATCGTCGAGCACCTCCCTCGAGTAGCTGCGCAGGGAGAACTCGCCGATCGCCCTGGACGGCACCACATTGGTCGGCCCCGGGCTCTCGGTAATCGTGTAGTGCATCCGCGTGTCCTCCCGGACGTGCTCCCGCAGGAACTCAATGCCGTTAAACGCCAGCAGGAGCGCGTCGAGCGCGCTGCGGCCCTTATCCGGTGCCAGCGCGGCATGCGCGCCGATCCCCTTGAACGTCACCACGTAGTTGGAAAGCGCAAGGCTCTTTTCGTCGACGCAGGTATCCGGTCCGCCGTGCATCATCAGCGCAATATCCATGTCGCGGAAATACCCGTCCTCCCACATGGACACCTTGGCGCTGCGCGTCTCCTCCGCCGGCGTGCCGTACACCACCAGGCTGAACGGCTGCTCAAAGCCGGCATCCTTGAGCGCGGCGGCCACAGCGCAGATGCACGGCCCCTGCATGTGATGGCCGCAGCCATGGCCAAGCCCGCGAAGCGCGTCGTATTCGCACAGCAGGCCGATGCGCGGGCCGCCCTCGCCCTGGCTGTAGACGGCCCGGAACGCCGTCGGCCATCCCTTAAGGCCGCGCTCCACGGCAAAGCCGTTCTGCTCCAGATATTCCTCGAGCATCGCGCTGGCCTCGTATTCCTCGCCGTCGTATTCGGGATGATCATGGATATAATCGGCCATCTCAAACAGCCTTCCGCGCTGCGCATCGATGAGCCGGTACAGCTTTTCCTTCAACACAATCCCTCCATCACATCGGGCCGAAGCCGATCATCTGCGCGATCACGACGAGCACGGCGCCCACCGCAAACCACGCGAGGAACAGCTTCCACATGAAGCGCATCCAGCGGTCATACGGCACGTTGCCGGCGCTCAGGATGCCCATCAGCGCGGTGGACGTCGGCAGGATATAGTTGCAGAAGCCGTCGCCAAAGTTGAAGGACAGCACGCAGGTCTGGCGCGTCACGCCGAGCAGATCGGACAGCGGAATCATGATCGGCATCACCGCCGCCGCCTGGCCGGAGCCGGAGGTCAGGAAGACGTTGATCACCGTATTGGCAAACAGCATGCCTACGCCCAGCAGCGCGGAGGGCAGGCCCGTCAGCATCACGGCCAGCGCATGCACGATCGTATCGGTGATGACGCCCGCGGAAAGCACGCTGCCGATGGCGCGCGCAAAGCCGATGATGAAGCCGGCCGAGAGCATCTTCTTGCAGCCGTTGATGAATTCCACGCAGATCTTGTTCGCGTCAAAGCCCGCGATGATGCCCACAACGACGGAGAACACGAGGAACGCCGCGCTCTGCTCGGCAAATCCCCAGCCCTGATAGATGCAGCCGTAGACGATGACCACGAGCACGACGATCAGCGCGATGATGCACAGCACCTTGCGCGTATCCATCACGCCGAAATCCTCCAGC
>JAUNJB010000137.1 GCA_030535375.1 Clostridia bacterium
GATTACGCCATCTATTTGACGCTGCATTTTCGAGTGAAGCTTCATGACATTAAATGCAAACAGATACAAGAGCACTTCTGTAAACACATAATTCTCAAGCGATATATGGCCCCGTTCCAGAAGTTTTGCTACCAGTTGATAAAACAGATTCTCCATGACGTCCCCGGCAAGTCGATGTCGGATGAAATCACCAAATCGCTCATGGCTGGGAACTTTTTTCCGCGCAGCAGATAGATCATTCGCAGATCGTATGCATGCATCTCGCATCTCTCTCAGCGAATAATTGCCGTTCATGAATCCGCAGATGACCAATTGGAATAGTTGTTTCGCCGACGCCTCTCCCGCCGCTTCGCGGCGTTCGTACGCTGCATACAGTTCCCTGTAATCCATCTCCTCCGTGATTTCGATTAGCAGGCTCAGCGAATCATCTTCCGGCAACTTTAGACCCAAATCAAGCGGCATAACCACTTGCAATCTCCGCTCTTTTGCGGTATCATGTTGTTGTATTTGGTTCATGTCAGTTTCAAATTACAACAAAAAGATACGAGTTGGCAAGTCCTTCTTGTATCTTTTTTCAGTTTTTTGCGAGTTTGGGCTTATCCTGACAGCCCCGTTTAGATCAATGATAATTCAACACTCCTCAAATTTACTGGCAGTGTCAAGAATTATGCGCAAATTGGTGATACCGTGGTATCGTCGAGCCGCGGCACGTGCGGTGTAACGTCACCGGAAGTGGGGGAAGATTTCGTAGTGGCCGCTGCGGTAGCCCTGTCAAGCCTCGCTGCGTTCGTAACGGGCTGCTTAAGTCAGCTTCCCGGAGGCTTCATCCTGCCCGCACGCGCTTACACGGCAGCCCGATTTATTGGCTTAATCGCCTCCTCCGCCTGCGCATACACGCGCAGCATGTCTGCTCCGGAGGCATATATTCGATCCAGCTCCACCTCAAACGCCTGATTGCAGCCGGCCATCCATTCCCTCGCGAGCACATATTGCGCCTGAGCGCGCCGGTCCGCCTGCGGTAAGCCGCACAGCGCATTGACCGCCTCGCTCAGGTACTGAACGCACTGCCAGAACAGGTTGATCAGGGCGTCGCAGGTCTGCCCAAAGAGCAAATCGTATTCCTCCTCGGCATTTTGGACAAGCTGCTCGATCATCTCCTGCGGCTGTTCCTCTTGCGCGCTCTCCCCCAGCGGCAATACCGACGCAATCCCGCTGTCCTCCGCAATGGATTCCAGCTTTTTCTTCGCCTCGCGCACCGCGCTCAGCAGCTCCCCGCACGCCTCGGGATCATATGCGGGCGCATCATCCGGCGCCGTGCTCTCCTGCATCCGCTCGATGGCGGGCATCTGTGCCGCATCCGCGCCAATAGCGCCCCAAAGCTTCCCCAGCTCGCGCGCCTCCTCCTCCTGCCACCGCCTCACCTGCTCTCCCTGGTCGTCCATGCCCAGCCGGCCCGCCAAGCCCTGCTCAATCCGACCAAGATGCTCATCCAGCGTTCTGAAAAAGGGCTGCGCGGCATGGCAATTCTCCAGCCGATTCAGGAGCGCAGCAAACGAAAGCCGCATAGGCTTCGGCTCCATCTCCGCGAGTTCATCCATGCTCCGCCGGATTTCGCCGTAGCACACGGCGTGCGTCCGCTTCCAATACTTTTCCTGAATGGCTTGCTTTTCGCTTTCCATTGCGCGCCTCCTCAAAAGATGTCAAGCGCCTTGCGCACCGCGTCGATCGGGTCCACATAGAACACAGGCTGCACGGCCTGCAAAAGCTCATCCGGCACCTGCATGAGCTCCTGCATGCTCTGCATGGGGAGCAGGAGCTTGCGAGCGCCCGCGTTCTTCGCCACACGGACGATATTTTCCATTTCATGCACCTCACCCAGCGTGCCGGAGAGCTTGATCTCGCCCACAATCGCCGTCGCCTCGATCACCGGCTTATCCGTCAGCGCGCTGCACAGGCCCACCAGCTCCGCAACCGAAACCTCGGCGCTTTGCCCCTTGCTCTGCATGTCGTCGTAGTACAGCAGATAGTCATACGCGCTCAGCTGGGCCCCCGGCATCACCTTTTTGGCGTTGTCGAGAAAGAAATACCACGCCGCATCGATGCACTCCTTCAGTTGGCGCAGGTATCCAATGCCCTGCGTTTCGATTTTTCCGCTGCCGCGTATGGTCTTGTTTTCCAGCCGATAAACGGCAATTTCCCCGCTCATGAAGCTGGCGCCAATGGCAAACACGTGGCCGCTTTGCAGCCTGCCGCTCGGAATCAGCGTACTGCTGTGCTGCTCGGGCACGTCCACCACCGTCTCCACGCCCTCCTCATCCACATAGCCCAGGCCGACATCCGCAAACTCGATGCCCGCCATGGTTTTGAGCTGCTCCTTGACACGGCGGCGTCCCTCGACGGCATAGTCAAGCAGCCTGCGCATCTCCTCCCGCGTCACCGTTTCATCCGGGAAAATCAGCTTGATCAGGCCGGACATCGTCTTGCGCACCGCGATCTCGTCGCGCTTGTTGAACTTGGCGTTCAGCGAAAAATACGCATCCAGCAGGTGCGTGCAGTCCCTGCGGCGCATTCCGCGCGTAAACTCCGCCAGGCAGTCCGTGATGAGCCCATAGCGCTCCGTAAGCAGCTCTGAGCGCATCTTGGGGATCTCCCAGCCCGGAAGATAATAGTGCATCCTGTCGAAGAAGGCGCTGTCGTTGTTAAATTCCGGCGGGAAGGGGTTAAACAGGTGTGTCACCTTGAGCAGGTTGGGCACGCTGTCGTTGATGTTGCCGACAAAAACCATGGAGGCGTCCGCGTTGATCATGTCCCTGCCGCGGGCGAACGAGCCGGATGCCATATAATCCTTCATGATCTGAATGGCGTCCAGGTCGCGAAAGCGCATGCCCGCCACCTCGTCAAAGGCGACGCAATCCCAGTGCCCCACCAGACCCACGCGATGCGCCGAGAGGGAATAGAACAGGTTCGCCGTCGTCGTCTGGCCCCCGCTCATCAGGATCGAATACGGCGAAATCTCCTTGTACAGGTGGCTCTTGCCTGTGCCGCGCGGCCCCAGCTCGCACAGGTTGTAATTGTGCTCCACCAGCGGCACCATGCGCTCCAGAAAGTGCAGCTTCTCCTTGTCCGTCAGCGCCGCGGGCTCCATCCCCTCCGAGCGCAGGAGCATGTCCATCCATTCCTCGGTGGTGAAGTTCTTTCGCTGGTCGATGATCTCCTGCACGTCGAGGTTGGGCAGCTGAATGGGCTTGAGGCTCACGATTCTAAACGGGGAATCCTCCGGCCCGCGCTTCCTGCGCCGCCTTTTTTCATCCTCAAAGGAGGTATCCGTATAGGTATAGGCGATGCGCGCGATGCACCAGATGCCGCCCATCAGGATCTTGCTGTAACGCACGGCGTAATCGCTTTGCAGCACAAACGGCTCAATTTCCAGGTTTGCAAACCGGGCGACATAGTAATCGTTGTACTCGTCCAGGTGCGCGGAAACCTTGTCGATGATCGTGTATTCGCCGCGCTCGCGAATCAGGGATTTGATCCGCTCGCTCTCCTCCGGGCGGACGTAGTTTTCCGCCAGAATCCGGCGAATCTTCTCCACGCCCTGCGCAATCGCCGCCTCGTCCTCCGTGGCGCAGTACATGCCCAGCAGATATTCCAGCACAAACGTGGGCACATTCGCGCCGCGCTTGAGCATGCTCGTCAAGTCCTTGCGGACGATCTTCCCCGGGAAGCACTCCACAATCTTCCGGTCCAGTGTATCCATCCCGTTTCCTCCCTTCCACACGCGCACGGGTTCTTCCTCGAAAACCGCCGGCGGCAGCTGCACGGCGCGCGAGCGCACGCCGCTGATCCTGCGCCGCCCGGGGCGAAGCGTCAGCGCGAGCAGCACCTTGCCCGCCGCCGCCAAATCCCCGTGCTTCTCCGGCCCGCGCTTTTTTAGCCCGTTGTCCTGCGTGTAATAGACGGTATAGCCCTTTCCCTTGGGCGTAAAGTGCCTTTTTTGGTTCATCGCCATCCACCCTCTCAGAAATCAAACTCCTGCGCAAACGCGATGTTGATTTTGAACGCCTCGCGGATGAGCGTCTGCCCATCCTCCGCGTCCAGCGCGAGCAGCATGTAGTCCGCGTCCCGGTCAAACCCGCTCTGCGTCAGGCGGAACGTCACGTGGAAGCTGCGCCTGCTGTTGTCCGGGGTGCTCCTGTCGGCGAGGATCGTGTGCGCGTCGCTGATGCGGGCACCCGCGGCATCCTCAAAGTGCAGGCAAACCTTTCTCTGCCGCATCTTCTCCGTGCAGGGCTCAGTCTGGTAAAATTGCAGGGTGAAGATGTTGTTGCTGATGCGCCGCGTCTGGCTGATCAGCGCAAGCCCCACCTTGTCAATCGCCTGGTATCCCTTTTGCCCGGCCTTTTTGTTGCGATAGATGATCAGCGGCACCATCAGCTCCTGCAGGGACAGCCCGCCATGCATGAACGTCCCGCTGCCGCCCTGCATCCGAAAGCGCAGGCTGCCGCGCGGGAAGGCCGCCGTCAGCTCCGGCCGCTGCCACGGCTCCATCGTCATGGTGAGCACGGCCTCCGCCTGCCCGCCGCCGCGCACGATCGCGTGCCGCCTGCCCAGCGCCAGCACCTCGCCGGGCAGCAGCGCCGTTTCCGCCTTGTCGTATTCCTCCAGCGGCGCGCGGGTATACACAAACCCGTGATCCGCCGTGATATAAACCGTCGCCGCGCTGAGCTCCTGCGCCAGAATGCGCACAAGCTGCGTCAGCTCGTCCATGGCCTCCCCGCAGGCGGCGAACACGTCGCTCCCGCTCTCGCCGGCCCTGTCGATCCGGTTGTGATAGATGTAAACCACCTTCATGCCACGCACAAGCTCCGCGCGCTGCGCCCGGTTCATCTGCCTGAAGGCTGGATAATCGACCGCGGCGCTTTGCGCACACGCCGCGCGAAGGACGCTCTCCCGGTTCGCGCTGTGCGTCTTCATGCCGTCGCAGCAGGGCTCCAGCCGCGCATCCAGCGAAAGCGCGCCGTGCGGCAGCAGCGCGGCCATGCCCTCCGCCGTGTTGGTGGGGTAAACCGCCTGCATCGGCGCGCATTCCGCGTTGCCGGGCAGCCTGCCGCAAAGCCGCGCCGCCAGCTCCACGCCCACCTCATAGCGCAGCGCGTCCGAGATGATCACAAACACGCGGCTCTCCGCGCGCGCCACGTGCTCCGCGTAAAAGCACTCCTGCCGCTTGCCGCCGAACGTCAGCCGGCCGCCAAGCCGCGCGAGCTGCTGCGACCACGCATCGCCCAGCCCGCCCAGCAGCGCGTTTTTATACAGGTTCTCCGCCGCCTCGCGCGCCGCCGCCAGCTCATCCTCCAGCGCGATCACGCCGGAGCGCAGCGCCCGCTCGCCGCTCTGGCAGACATGGCGGTAGCACGCGTCCACGGCATACAGCTTCTGCGCATACGCATCCCAAAGCTCCTGCGCGCTGGCGTAGTGGAAGCCTCCCGCACAGGCCCGGCCGAGCAGCGTCAGCTCCGCCAGGCCGCCCAGCAGCTCATAATACGCCGCCGTTTCGTCATACCACGGCTGATCCCTCCGGGCCGCAATCAGCGCCTGCGCGTCGTCCACATTGAACCGCCCCTGCGCAAACGCCCGAAGCGGCGCGGCCAGCAGCAGCACATCCGCACAGGGGAACACCGCGTGCGCCGCCAGCTGCGCCGGACTCATCCGGCTCAGCCGCGCCTCCACGCCCTCGCTCTCCTGCACGGCGCGGCAAAGGCGCAAAAGCCCCTCGCGGTCGTCGTGCAGCCAGGCGACAAAGAAGCCGTATGTCTGCGTGGCGTGCGCCTCGCTCACCGGCAGGCCCTCGGGCGCGGCGCCGCCTGCCGCGCTGGCCGACGCGAGCATATGGGCGCCAAAGCGCAGCGGCTCGTGCGCGCCCTCGTAGCCATAGGCCGACCGCACGGCCTGCCAGAACGCATCTTCCCCGCAAATCTTCCCTATGGCCGCGAGCGCCGCGCCCGATTCATCCGCCAGCACGGCGCGCACCGCGCGCTCAAGCCCGCCCGCCTTCAGCCCGCAGAGCACGGCAAATATGCCGTCGCGCAGCTGCTCGGGCGTACGCAGCTCCCCGCCCAGCGCGCGCAGCCTCGCGCAGCGCTCCCTGCTCCGGAAAAACGCGGCCACGCTCCGCGCGTATTCGCGCATGGCGCGCGTGTTTTCGGCGCCCAGCCGGTCAAAGAGCTGCGACCAATAGTCCGCGCGGAACGTTTCGCCGTATAAAAACACGTCGAGCAGCCCGTTGTCCTCCGGCCTTTTAAACGTCAGCGGGCAATACAGCAGGATGTTCTCCTGCGCGTAGTCCACCTCAATCTGCCGGCGCAGCTCGAAGAGATGGCCCTCCCGCATCGTCAGCACGCGCACGCCGGGAATCTCCAGCTCCTGCACGCCGCTTTCAAACTCCCGCTCCTCGTCGCGCCAGACGATGATCCGCCGCTTTTCATACGGACCCAGCGGCCGCGCAAAGCGCGCGCTCAATGTTGCCTGCATGCTTTTCCTCCCCGGTCACCTGATCTTCTGCACCAGATCGCCCATCTTCGCGTAGTTCACCTTCACGCCGTCGTCGAGATCCAGCGGCAGGCGCACATCCGCCATGTGGTGCACCCGCTCCTCGTAGGCGTTCACCTCGGCGAGCTGCTTTTGCAGCTTTTGCGCGCGCTTGCCCGCCGCAATGCGCTGCCGGCCCTCGCCGGTTTCGGCGGTCTCCCGCGCCATGGCAAGCTGAGTGCGCAGGCGCTCCTGCTGCTCGTGCACGTAGTCCGTGCGCAGGCGCGCGATGGTGTCGCGGTCGTAGCGGTGCAGGTAGACGAGCGCCTTGAAGCCGTTCTGCCTGCCGGCGTCAAAGAGCCAATAGATGGGCCGCTTCTGGTAGGTCTTCAAATGATCCTTATAGAAGTCGTTCAGGTAATATTGGCGGATGACATCGCGCGGGGAATCGCCCTGATTGCCCAGCGATTCCGCGATGAAGCGCAGGTTCTCCTCCAGCGTATCCGCGCCGTAGATTTTGCGCACGAATTCCTCCGTCCGCAGCACGATATCGTCGGGGAAGTAGGCGTCGTCGGTCACGGGGAGGATGGCGTCCCTGTCCGGCAGGAAGAGGCCGAGCGCCGGGTCGTAAAAATCGCAGCCCTTCGCGCCCTCCTCGATGCGCGCGCGGATGGCCTGCGCATCCCACGCGCCGCCCGCGAAGAGCAGGCCGTCCACATAGGGCGAATAGCGCCCGAGCATGCAGCCCACCATATAGGAGAGCAGCGAGGCGATCTCCCCGCGCCGGGAGATCACGTAGTTCATCTTCCGCTCCTCTTCGTTCGGCTCGTCGATGACGCGGTAGACGGTCACGTCCTTGTCCGCCACGTCGGGCGTGAGCTCGCCCTGAAGGCCATAGATGTCGATGAAGATGCGGTTGAGCTCCTCCTCGTTCGCCTTGAGTTGGTTGAAGCGGTCGAGGCAGGCTTGCTGGTGAGCGAGGTATTGATCACGGATTAGGCGGGACATTACGCTTCCTCCTCGGTAGATTCCAACTTCTTTTTCAAATATACGCACAATTCGTTCAGTTCTTCATCTGCAATTCCGGCTACTTCTTCCGGGAGGTCCCCTTCTGTTTCCCTTTCAAACTTTGCTAACTTTATTTCATTAAGCAAATATCTTACTTCGATAGGGCTCAGTTCCCATACTGCCAGTTCTTCTCGAAGAAATCTTTCATATTTCTCATAAATCGAATGAAAAACAGCCATATCATATTTTTCGTTTTCCCTTAAAGCATTATTTTCGCGACTAAGTCTCGATAAGCCCATACGTGCAAACATATCCAGTGTTTCGGCATACTGCGCGTCGATTTTAATCTTCGTCATTTTCACTTTGTTCCTCCGTTTCTTCTTTTTTCACGGCATTTATATCAATCGTGGTTCTACCTGCATAGATTGTCAACAAGCCATTACCCCCATACCGCATCTTCGTATAAGCGCAATCATAACTGGAATGAATCCCATGCTTGTGTTCTATCGAGCTATTTTCAGGCCATAATATACTGACATTTTTCATATTATGGTCATCATACATTCCATGACCGATATATACCGTACATTCGCATGTATCACTTATCCAACCAGTTTTTACCTGAATAACTGCATTAAACTTACTACCATTCTCGGCTTCCATCTTGATAGTGGCTTGCTGTGATTCTGTCACTTCTTCGAGTTTCATTCTTTTGCTCATTTTAAACTCCTTAAATCATCGGATGTTTCTTAAAGTCCCAT
>JAUNJB010000138.1 GCA_030535375.1 Clostridia bacterium
ATTGTAAAAAATAGATAATAAAAAGTCCGAAAACTTAGCGTTTTCGGACAAATTGGTGGATGGTATACCGGATTCATTGAGGAGTTCTGGCCTGCGTCCGTGACGGCGGAGCAGGAAAAGGCGGCCGCACTGGCGGAGCTTTCCGCCAGGCTGCGGGCATTTCGCGAAGAGCCTGCCGCGGCTGCGGCGTTCTTTGGCGAAAAGGCGCTGACCCAGTGGCTGGAGCCGGCGTATGACATGCTCTGGTATGGCTCCGTATGCGAGAAGGTCGGACGCTTCAACGGCCTGGCGCACATGATCTACCGGGAGGGAAGCCCGGTGCGCGCGCTGCTGGAGAAATACATGAATATCGATCAGCAGGTGATGTACCTGCTGGCGTGCGTCGGAACGGCGGGCGTGCTGCGCAGGCGCAGGGATTCCATACAGCTGATCCTGCCAGTGACGATTTTGGGCGGCTTTCTCTATCACATGATCTTCGAGGCGAAGTCGCAGTACATCTACGTGTATGCGCTTTTCATGATCCCGCTGGCCGCGCAGGGGCTATGCGCAGTCCGGGACCGGCTGCAAAACGCATGGCGCGGCATACCGCTTCATCGGGCGGGCTGAACGTAAAGATCAACATAAACGGCCTTTGCGCTGTGCCGCGTTTGGCGGCGGGCGCAAAGGCCGTTGTCGATATCTAGGCTGAGATCATTCCAGGCATGCGTTGACCCAGGCGATGAAGTTTTCGGTGGAGGAGCCGGTGCGTTCGGCCTCCACATGGCCCTGAGCCCAGATGGTTTCAAAGTCGACATCCGCGCCGTAGGCCTCGAGCGCCAGCGCAAGGTTCATCTCGGTGGTCAGCGCCGTATCGCCCTGGGTGATGCCCGTGCGGATTCTCCAGTAAGGGGCGACGTTCGCGGTCTGATAGCCGTCGTAGGTCGCATTCAGGTAGTACAGCGGCGTGTACATCAGCAGACGCGTCTCCACAGAAGTGCCGAGGGCGTCTGTACGCGCGAGATCGTTGGCAAAGGCGTCCGCGTACTCGGTGTTTTCAAGCAACGTGGCCATGGTGGCGTCAAAATGCGCGCCCTGTCCGTCTCCATAGCCGAAGAGCGTGTTTTCTCCCTGCGCGCAGTTCAGATCGTCGAACGCGCCGACGCTCTTGGTCGCGGGCTTGCACGCCTTGACAAAGCCCTCCACGCTGGTGACGGTCGCCGTATTGCTTTCGCTGTCGTACACAATCCATGGCTCATCCGCGTTGAGGGAATCGATGTACGCCTGCGCGGTTTCATAGGTGACGGCCTCGGCGGCGGAATCCTGCGTCTGCATGCGCATGATGCCGTCGTCCACCGTGCCGTTTTCCCAATCCTCGGCGGTCAGCGTGCGTTCGCCCCGCTGTCCGCCGTTCAGGTCGGGCAACGTTCCGCGCTCGTCTCCGTCAGGCCCTTCGCCGTTGAAGTCGGGGATTTCACCGTCCGCGAGATCCGGCATTCCGTTGCGTCCTCCGCCAAAGTTCCCCTTGCCGGAGGAGGGGGTGTAGGGGAATTCGGTGTCCTCAAGGAAATGGTTGAGAGAGGTTTCGATCAGGCTGCGCACGGCTTCGACATAGCTGCCGGTATCCCGGATGCCTGCCTCCACGCTGTCGATGGTCAGCGCGAGACCATCGGCGTCCGTCAGGCCCAGCGTGTTGATATACTCGCCGTAGGCCGCGACCAGGCCGTCGGAGAGCGCCTGCGTCTGCTCGTCCAGACCGGTGCGGGTGAGGCCGAGATTCCACTCGTAGGCCGCGTCGGCGGTATCGAGATTGGTGATCGGGCACCAGCACATGGAGCCGGTCACGGCATCGCTGTATCCGCTGACCGCGCCGATGGCCTCCAGATACGGCTCGTAGAGCGCGCTGTCGCCTGTGGCGCCCACGAGCGCGCTTTGCGCGCCGCCGCCGCTCATGCCAAAGGTGAAGATGCGGTCGGTGCTGCCGGGCAGGGTCTCTGCGCTGTAGCGAAGGAAGCGCACGGCGGCCTTGAGGTCAGTCACGCCGGCGGGTGCGCCGGCATCGCGGCCGCGGCATCCGGCCATGACGTAGACGAAGCCCGCGTCGGTATAGGATTTGACGGTGGAGACGTAGTCCGTGGGCGCGCGCATGGCGGAGTAACCGGGCGTGTCCACCGGAATGACGATCGGGGCGGTGGCCGCGCTGTAGCCTGCGATGGTCGCTTCCGCGTCGATGGCGCAGGTAAACGTGCCGTCGCCGTTATCCGTCGCGTTCATATACGCGGACGGAACAAAAACGCCCAGCGTTTCATAGGTCTCGTCGGCCGGATTGGCGCAATAGGAGATGCCCACCTGCCAGTAGACGCCGTCGGCTTCATTATATTGCCACTTGGATGCGTCGATTGTGGGCAGCGCAGTGTCCTGTGCGCCTGCGGTGGAGGTGATCAGGCACAGCACGACGGCGATGACCATCAGGGATAAAAACAGAATGCGTTTCATCAATCTCTCTCCTTCTATATTCATACTAAAAGGATGCAAAAGCCTTTGTCCGGACTTACGCATCCCTTTTGCTGCTCGACTGCCTTAGTATGAACCATAAACGTGGAGAAAATATGAACCGCAGATGGAATGAATTCAAACCATGCCGGTGCGTGAGCGGTCAGCACAGGAGGAAAAACACCGCTGTGAGCATCAGGCACAGCAGCACGGTGCATAGGCAGCACAGGAAGATGCCCTGGGCGATATCCCCGGCCATCGGCGCGTGCGTGCCGGTCCCGTCGCCGGAGATGCCCAGGATGCTGAGTAGCCGTTCGCGCGCGCCGCGTCCCTGCGTGCGCAGCGGACTGCGGCCCACGGCGCCGGAGGAGAGCAGCATCAGCGCGCAGAACACCGCGTCGGATGCGCGCAGAATCGGCGCGGCCATGCGGCGGGCAAGCCCGTTTTGATCGCGGACGGCGCGCAGGCCAAGATACATCCATCCCAGCGCGCAGCCCAGATACAGCGGCGTGCCCAGCGCGCAGAGCAGCAGCGGCGCGCAGGCATCGTTTGCAAACGCCGGTCCCAGGGAGGCGCACGCCGCGCGCACGCGGGACTCGTAGGCGGGGATATCGCCGGCGTATGCGCCGGAGTCGAGCTCGAGCTTGATTGCCGCTTCCTGGGGCAGCAGCGAGAGCGCCGCAAACAACGGGGCCATCAGCACGGCGGAGGCGGCGGGATGGAGAGCGCCGAGCAGCGTGGCGACGCCTGCGAGCAGCAGAAGATAGCACAGCAGCGCGGGCATCTGATCGGATCGGCCGTCCCTGCGCGTGAACAGGCGAAGAACCAGGCCGTACAGGCGTGCGAGCAGGCGGCTGATCAGCTCGGCGGCGCGGGGGAAGGGCAGATAGAGGCAGAAGGCCAGCGCCAGCGCGGCGGGCAGGGCGAGAATACGCATCGGGATACCTCCTTGAAGAAAGGATGGGATTACAGGATGACCGGGCCGGTGACAAAGTCCCGGCCGCTTGTCCGCCGCTCGGGCGAGGCGCAGCCAAGCGCCCACAGATCCTGTGCGCGCGTGTCGAGGAGAAAGAGCGGATCGCTTCGGTCGAAATCGGCCGCTTTGGTGATCAGGGGCAGGGCACTTGTTTGCTTGATTTCATGCAGCAGAAGGGAGGATGAGCGCCTGAAGCCGAGGATGCGCGCGTACGTGGGCGTGCGATGCGCCCCGGCAAAGCCACGGTCGATTTGGAGCAGTATGCCGGTGCAGAGGCGGGAGAGACGCGTCCAGGTATAGCGCCTTGATTTGACGGCGGCAATCAGCGCTTCGCGCGTATGGGCGTGACAGGCGGCCGCGAGGAAGCGGTGCTCCAGCCCCTCGTCCATGCCCGCAAGCTGCGAGAGCGAGGAGGTGTCCGTCGTTCGCAGGCGATAGAGCAGCGCCTGCGTGAGCGCTTCCTCCCCGTGCACGTCGCCGTCCGCCTCCGCCTGCGCGAAGGGATCGGGGAAGGGAAGGGCATCGAATGCGGCGTCGGCGTCTCCGCGCGCCAGCGCGGCGCGCACGGCCGTGGCGCTGGACAGCTCGGAGAGACTTTCGTCGTGGTAACCGCTCCCCATGCGTGCGATGGGAACGGGCGCGATATGGGGCGGCAGGGTGCGCAGATACTCGAGCGCGAGCGCGGCATTCGGAAGGGAAATGGCCTGCGCAAGGCCGGGAATGCCGCTCGCCTGCTCGGCGGCTTCCGCGCGCGCCCGGGGATAGGACAGGCCGCGCGCCAGGCGCGCGCGCAGCGCCCCGGCGAACTCGGGCGATTCCGAGCCGAGCGCGCAGGCGGCCGGCCGAAGCAGCGGCAGGGTGTCCGCCTCGCAGCCAAACGACAGGTGCGTGACCACGCCCAGCCCGCTTAGCAGCGCGACGCCGCCCGCGGCGAATTCCTGTGCGCTGGCACAGGCGAAGCGCACCGGCAGCTCGAGCACCAGGTCAGCTCCGCCCATCAGCGCGGCGCGCGCGCGCGTCCACTTATCGTGCCGGGCAAATGTACCGCGCTGGGTGACGGGCCCGCTCATGGCGCAGACGACAAAATCCGCGCCGCTTTCCTCGCGCGCACGCGAAATGTGCAGCATGTGCCCGCGATGGAAGGGATTGTATTCGCAAATGATGCCGCAGACGCGCATAAGTTCCTCCTTATGGACAAGCTTTCGGAATAAAATTCGCCCCTCACCTTTTCAAATCGACCAAAATGCGCTATAATCAATCTGTATCATTTTGTCAACGTGGGCTTATGATTCGATAAGCCTATTATAACACGTCAAGGAGGATTTACAAATGTCTGTCATTGACAAAATCAGGGCAAAAGCGGCTGCGGATGTCAAACATGTGGTGCTGGCTGAGGGCAGCGAGCCGCGTACCGTACAGGCCGCGGCGAAGATCGTGAGCCTGGGCCTGGCGAAGATCACGCTCGTCGGCGCGAAGGCGGAGATTGAGGCCAAGGCGGCCGAACTGGGCGTCGATCTGAGCGGCGTGGCGATTGCCGATCCGGCGGCCAGCGAGAAGACCCCGGCCTACGCCGAGGCGCTCTTCCATATCCGCGAGAAGAAGGGCATGACGCTTGAGAAGGCCACCGAGCTGTGCCTCAAGAACACGCTGTTCTACGGCACGATGATGCTCAAGATGGGCGATGCCGATGCGATGGTCGCCGGCGCGATCAACACCACCGGCGATGTGCTGCGCCCGGCGCTGCAGATCATCAAGGGTGCGCCCGGCATCAAGACCGTGTCCTCCTGCTTCCTGATGGAGGTGCAGGACAAGAGCTACGGCGACGACGGCGTGCTCGTCTTCGGCGACTGCGCGGTCAACATCGATCCGACCAGCGAGCAGCTGGCGGATATCGCCATCGCCTCCGCGCAGACCGGCAAGGCGCTGCTGGGCATTGATCCGCGCGTGGCGATGCTCTCCTTCTCGACCAAGGGCTCCGCGAAGCATGAGCTTGTTGACAAGGTGTCCGCCGCGGTGAAGCTGGTGCACGAGCAGGCGCCGGAGCTCAATGTGGACGGCGAAATGCAGGCGGATGCCGCACTCGTCTCCTCCGTGGGCAACCTCAAGTGCCCGGGCAGCCCTGTCGCCGGCCAGGCGAACGTCATGATCTTCCCGGATCTGCAGGCGGGCAACATCGGCTACAAGCTGGTGCAGCGCCTGGGCGGTGCGAAGGCCATCGGCCCGGTCATCCAGGGCCTGGCCAAGCCGGTCAACGATCTGTCCCGCGGTTGCTCTGTCGAGGACATCGTGGACGTTGTGGCCATCGCGGCGGTCAAGGCGCAGTAAGGCGCCGGGGCCGCATACCGGGGCGTCGGCTTCTTTCGCCGATTTCCCCTCCTGAATACACAACCGGAGGTAGATTCCCATGAAAATTCTGGTCATCAACGCTGGTTCTTCCTCGCTGAAGTATCAGCTCATCGATATGGACGACGAGTCCGTCAAGGCCAAGGGCCTGGTCGAGCGCATCGGCATCGAGGGCACGCATTTCAAGCAGAACGTGCTGGGCACGGACAAGGTCATCGAGTTCACCCGCAACATGGCCGATCACACCGAGGCCATCTCCGCCGTCCTCTCCGCGCTGACGGACAAGGACAACGGCGCGATCGCCTCCCTTGACGAGATCGGCGCCTGCGGTCACCGCGTCCTCCACGGCGGCGAGACGTTCAAGGCGTCCGCCCTCGTGACCGAGGAGAGCATGAAGAGCATCGAGGAGCTCGTGCCGCTCGGCCCGCTGCATCAGCCGGCCAACATCGCGGGCATCAAGGCCTGCCAGGCCGTCATGCCGACCAAGCCGAACGTCGCCGTGTTCGACACCGCGTTCCATCAGACCATGCCGCCCAAGGCGTTCCTCTACGGCGTGCCGTATGAGTATTACAAGACGCTCAAGGTTCGCCGCTACGGCTTCCACGGCACCAGCCACCGCTTTATCGCGGGCGAAACGCCCAAGTATCTGGGCAAGAAGCCGGAGGACTGCAAGTTCATCATCTGCCACCTGGGCAACGGCTCCTCTCTGAGCGCGATTGTCGGCGGCAAGGTGGTCGATACCTCCATGGGCCTCACGCCGCTTGAGGGCGTGCTGATGGGCACCCGCTCCGGCGACGTCGATCCGGCCGTCCTTGAGTACATCATGGACAATACCGGCATGGACATCCATCAGATGCTCAACTGCCTGAACAAAAAGTCCGGCTTTGCGGGCATGTCCGTTTCCAGCGACATGCGCGATGTCAAGGCCGTGGCGGAGAAGGGCGACGAGCAGGCTCAGGCCGCGCTTGATGTCTGGTGCTACCGCATCCAGAAGTACATCGGCGCCTACAATGTGGCCGTCGGCGGCGCGGATGCCATCGTCTTCACCGCGGGCATCGGCGAAAATGACACCGACTCCTGCGCGAAGGTCATCGAGGGCCTGTCCTTTATGGGCGTGAAGGTCGATCCGGAGAAGAACAAGCGCGGCTGCTGCGGCATCATCAGCACGGACGATTCCACCATCAAGGTGCTGCGCATTCCCACCAACGAGGAGCTGCCCATCGCCCGCGACACGCTGGAGATCGTCAGCAAGCTGTAAGAAGGGGCGGATTCCCCAAATTACCGCTTGACAACGCCTTGTAAACTGCGTATAATATGGAACGGTCAACTTTGAGGTGAAACGATGAAGCTGGATATCACCAAGGGCATCCAAAGGAAGGGCGTCGACGTCCCGTTTGATCTTGTGGATGCCTGGGGCGAGGATCATTGGAACGGCGATGCGATTGCGTATGTCCGTCCTGTTTCCTTTTCCGGCACGTACATGCTCGCCGACGAGACCGTCATCGTGCGCGGAACGGCCCGCGCCGAGATCGAGTCCCCGTGTGCCCGGTGCTTAAAGCCCGCTGTCACCGCCGTTACCGCGGAGGTGGAGGAGGCGTTCGTCCGCGATACGGGCGAGGAGCGCAAGGCGGAGGACGATCAATACATGTATTCGGGCCATGTGCTTGAACTGGATGAGGCGGTGCGCACAGCGCTCCTGCTGGAACTTCCCTCGCGCATCCTCTGCAAGGAGGATTGCCGCGGGCTGTGTCCCCAGTGCGGCCGGGACCTGAACATAAACGAGTGTTCGTGCCAGAAGGATCTGACCCACAGAAATCCTTTTTCGGCATTAGCATCTTTGCTGAACGAGGATGAGGAGGTGTAAACAATGGCTCTTCCGAAGGGAAAAATCTCAAAGTCCCGCGGCCGTATGCGCCGTGCGAACTGGAAGCTGTCCGCGCCTGGCATCGTCAAGTGCCCGCGCTGCCAGCAGATGAAGCTCGCCCATCGTATCTGCAAGCATTGCGGCTACTATGATGGCAAGCAGGTCATCAACATGGAAGCCGAAACTGCTTCCGAGAAGTAAGCGCTTCGATTCTCCCGGCCCCAGGGGCCGGGAGTTTTTCTGTATTCCGAGGAATACGGTTTGCTGCGGTGAACGTATCCGTGACCGGCGTGCGCGCAAAGCGATAGCGGTATGTTAGACAGCTGCGCTTTCAGCGTTTCTTGCTTTATAGGAAATTGCGCGAAAAACCGGGCAGCGAGCACAGAAATGCTTTGGAGTGTGAAGCGCTTCGGAAGTGGGAGCGCGCACGGCGCGCTTTTTGCTCTATAGGAAATTGCGTAAAAACCGGGCGCGTTCGCCGTAATCGGGCGATTTGCAGCGATTTTCGGAAGTGGAGGCGGCCAC
>JAUNJB010000139.1 GCA_030535375.1 Clostridia bacterium
TTCAGCAAGGCTGTGACCATCTCATTTGCCCCACAGCCTTTTCCATCACATACCCTGCCCAAGGTCAAAAAACTGTGCCCCGGATCATGAAGGATGACGCTGTCCGCAAGGGCAATAGTTACCATAAACAGCGAAATACAGAACAATACAAACCGCTTTTTTATAATGATTATATTACTCATTGTATTTTCGATATATATTATCCACCGCGTACTTTTAGGATGCCTACTATAAACAAAATTCTCCATAAGCTATGCGTTATGAGCACTCACTTATGGAGGATTTCACCTCTATCTTATTTCTTCAAGCCATCCAACAATTCATCGATTGTTTTGCCGTTCTCAGCCAATGCGGCCATGAGCGCATCATATTTTTCCTTTTCGGCCCTTTTGGCTTCGCGTGCTTTCGCCAGCGCTTCCCTGCGCCGTTCAGCACGTTCTTCGGGTGTCAACTTTGGAGTCGGTTCTTTAACCGGTTTATTCATGGCAGCCACGAGGCGTTCCTTCTTGGCCTTTGCTTTTTCCAAAGCTACTTGGCTCTTGTCCAGCGCACTCCTGCGCTCCGCCAGCTGCGCTTCTGTTCTGGCAATCAACGCAGCGCGCTCCTCATTCAGCTTCGTCAGCCGCTCGATCGTCTGATCCGCTGCCGCAATTCGTTCCTCATACGTCGGATAGGGTTTGCGAACCTTCTCTGTGGTTTTCTTTTTACGAGGCATACACATCACTCCTCCAGTTGTTTTCTGTTCTTTATTATACACAACTTCGGAAGAAATACAAGTATTGGAGGATATCATATCGTTTTTCACTCCACCAGAGTGTTCCCTGATAATAAGACCCAACATGGCAAAAATCGGATACAGATAGCTTGCGCCGAAAGTTCCGAGTTTCTTTGGGCCAGCGATGTGAAGTCCATCTGACTGTAATTGTGTGATATGTCGAAATGCAACGTTTACCGTTGCCCGCGTAATGGACTTATCCTTACGGGAAACAAACAATTCATTGCCTCGGATGACAAAGGTAAACGGCAGTCCCTTTGCCGTCAAAAACGTCTGTCCCTGCAATTCCTGAAGGGCAGACCAAAGTTCTGCTTCTGTCACGGTGTTATCTAGGATAGCGGTCAATTGGGGCTTTACGTTGTTTGAGTTTGTTGTTCATGATGATGGAGCCCCTTTATTATTTTCCCTAACTCTACTCCGATTTGCAACAAGACAGCCGAGTAATCCCCCAAATGTATTAGCAACAATATCCCACACATCGAACATCCCAAGATGTGTAATCTGTTGCGTAACCTCTATGACCATGGACAGGATGAACGGCAGCCACCATTGGCATTTCTTAAGAGAAAAACCCAAAGGCAAAAACAGCAGGACATTAAGTAAGAATCCGGATAGATTGAAACCAACAAACTCCAATTGCGCGATTCTTGCTGATCTTTCCAAGATACCCGGAGTTCTCCTTAACAGCGTCGTGTACACGATTAATGCGATGCTATAAATAAAGAGATAGCGTTTCCTATTCTTTCGGAAAAAAATATATCCAGCGGAGAACGTCAGGAGAATAGCAACGATTTCTATAGGTGTCGTGTTATTAATAATGTCTTGCATTTCTGTCCTTCAATCAGTTATCTTTATTTAATCCCTTTTGAACAATCGCGCGTGCAGTCCTTATCGCTCACAGATGTTCTTCATGACGCCCTGGATAGAGGAGAGACGGAAGTTATCGGAGTTGGTTTCCATCATCAAGCGATACACGCCCAGAATGCCATCTTTCTCCTTGCCTGCATTGAACTCCCCGTCGTGCTCATACGCACCGGCAATCTCCAATACACACAATTAGCGATGAATCTTTTCTTGTTCTATTGCGTTCTAAGATGGCGCTTATCATATTCTGCGGTGTATCTTGATAGTTTTCCGATAATTGCTTGCTATCCTTGAGCAGACAGTAACCGAAGGATTGCTGTAGTGACTGCCGATGCGCAGGACGAGGTAGTTTGGTATATGCAGGAAGAATTCAGAAGTTCGGGCATTTCTTCTTCCAAATTATGTTGATTGTAAGCAAGTTTTATTCTTCCTCTGCATGGCCTTTACAAATCAACGTTACATGAGGGATTTGATCCGTAAATGCTGTACCTATAACCGCTTGACACACGGGGCATATAAATTCTTCATGCTCCCTATTTCCTTCCCATACGGAACGATCATCGTATTCTACAAGTGATACACAATTTGGACATGTGACTCGATGCTTCATGATTAGCCTCCCGAAATATCAATATCATAGCCGTAATTGATTACTGTATAAATCGAAACACGAAGATAGAAATTCAGTTCTTCCGAAAGTAGGACAAAGACGAATAGTTACATCAATTTCTGAAGTTCTTCCACAATACACGCCTCAACAGCTTCCGCCCTCTCCTTATTCTCACTAGAAACACTGATATACATTTTCAGCTTAGGCTCCGTACCAGAAGGTCGGACAACCACAGAGCAGTTCTGTTCTAGGAGATATTTCAAAACATCAGATTTCGGCAGGCCATTTAAGCCCTTACTGTAATCCTGTACCTCCATTATCTTCAGCCCGCCGATCTCATCTATGCCCTTGCGGAAGTCAACCATGATTTTCTGCATCTTTGCCATGCCGCCTCTTCCGGGGAATTCATAAGAGTGGAGTGTATTCAGGCAGTATCCGTATTGTTTCCACAACTCATCCAACTTTTCTGTCAAACTGATTCCTCTGGTCTTGTAGAAAGCAAACATCTCGCAAATCATAAAGGCTGCATTGACGGCATCCTTATCTCGGATATATGATCCCGTCAGGTAACCATAAGATTCTTCAAAACCGAAGATGCAGGAGTTTGCTTTTCCTACCGCTTCCAGATTTCCAATCTGTTCTCCGATGAACTTGAATCCTGTCAAGACGTTAATCGTACGAACGCCATAATGCGCTGCAACCCTCTCAGCAAGATCCATCGTGACGATTGTCTTGATGAACACCGGGTCAGTCGGCATCTTTCCATGTTTTTCCCTCTGACTACAGACATAATCCAGGAGGAGCAGCCCAACCTCATTACCAGACAATAGCCGATAATCATTTCCGTCCTTCACAGCAATACCGCAGCGGTCGCAGTCCGGGTCTGTGGCGATGAGAAGCTCTGCTCCATTATTTCGACAATACTCAATTCCCAACTCCATGGCGTCCCTAATCTCCGGATTTGGATATGGGCAGGTCGGAAAGTTTCCATCAGGTATCCGTTGTTCTTCGACCACGGTGATATTGTTGAAACCACTCTCCTTCAAAATCCTTGTGACAGGTTTCAATCCCGTACCATTGAGAGGGCTGTATACGATGGCAACATCCCTATTGATCTCATCCCCGAACAGGACGCTTTCCTGCTTAACCCGCTCAATGAATGCGGTCAGGACTGAGTCATTGATATACTCGACCTCAGGATTCTCATCGATCAGAACAGAAAACACATCGACCTTCTCAATCTCTGACAGGATCGCTACTGCTGCTTCTATGGTAATCTGACAGCCATCTGCACCATAGATCTTATAACCGTTATATTTGGACGGATTGTGGGAGGCTGTAATCATCACGCCTTGAGATGCGTGTAGATAACGGACCGCAAAAGAAACTGTTGGCACAGGCAGCAACTCTGGCCATATATGGACCTGTATGCCGTTTTTCGCAAAAACAGCTGCCGCCACCTTCGCAAACAGATCTGACTTGATACGGCTGTCATAACCGATGACAACGGAGGGGGATGAGAACTTCTTCAGAAGATACTGAGAAAGACCCTGACTGGCCTTTGCAACTATATACACATTCATGCGGTTTGTACCAGCACCAATAATGCCTCTCAGCCCACCCGTACCGAAAGCCAGATCTCGATAAAAGGCGTCCTCGATCGCCACTTCATCCATGCCCTCCAACTCATGGATAAGATCTTCATCAGCTACGGCCCTTTCCTTCCACCGCTTGTATTCCGCTTTATGGTTCATCTTGTCCCCCAGTCTTATCCCTTAGTATTCTGTCCACTTTCAAAATCAGGTGCGCCGTACTGTTGGCGTTAATCGTGCCGTTCATGACCATTGCCACAGCTGTTTCCAGATATGCCTCTGTCACTGTCAGATGCTCATTGGCATCAAGGCGTTGACTGGAAATTTTCACACAATCCTTCGCTAGAAACAAGTGCATCCGGTTTGTGAGCTTAGAAGTGCTCTCCAGTGTTTCCCCCAGGTATGTCCAGTTTTCCGTAGCATACCCCGTTTCTTCCAGCAATTCCCTTTTCGCCACTATCAACGGATCGGTTTCATCTTTCTCAAACATCCCGGCCGGGCATTCGATGACCTCATTTCCACACGCATATCGGAATTCCGTTTTCAACAAGATCTTGCCTTCCGAAGTGATCGCAGCTACCATTGCTGCATCCGGAATGGTCACCGTATAGAAGTCCTTTATGACTGCTCCATCCGGCAGCTGCACCTCATTTTTCTCAACTGTTACATGATCGTCATCTACAAGTCTCTTCTTCTGTATCGTTTTCCACATATAACCCTCGTCAACTCACGTTATGCAGCTGCGCCTGTCCATCTGCCGCCGCAGACCGCTGCCAGAACGGCTGATTCATGTTGTCTTCAGCTCGTACTTCTTTTTATCACTTACACTGATATCGGTTCCGAGCTGAACCTCAATCAGCTGAAGCTCCGTCTCCGCAATCACCGTGTGCTTGCAGCCTGCGGCCATGGTCACCACATCTCCGGGCTTCACGGGCTGCTCCATGCCGTCAATAATGGTGCGGCCTCTTCCGCTGATCACCGTCCAGACCTCATCACGGCGCTCATGGCTGTGGTAGTTCATCCTGTGGCCGGGATTCAGCGTAACCTTGATTGTCATACTGTCCTCTTCTACGTCAAGCACGCGGAAGGATCCCCAGCTCTTCTCCGCAAACATGATCTGCTGGTCGATGGCGTCCACATAGGGCTTGATGTAGCTGCTCTGGTTCTTGTCGCTGACAAGAATCCCTTCCGGGCTGGCACTAATCACTACGTTCTTCAAGCCCATGGCCAGGATCGGCACGCCCATTTCGTTGATGGCGTGGACGTTTTCACAGGCAGCATCCATCCGCACATCACCGACAGCGCTTTCTTCCATTGCCTCGGTCAGCGTATTCCAGGTGCCAAGATCCTTCCAGTCTCCGGCAAACCGCATCACCGCGATGTCCTTCTCATGCTCAACCACGGCATAATCGAAGCTGATCTTGTTCATCGTGTCATACTTGACAAACAAATCGGCATAATCCGTAAAGTCAATCAGCTCATGGGCGCGCTTCAGCACATAGGACAGCTTGTAGGCAAACACGCCGCCGTTCCACAGCCCACCGGCGTCGATATACTTCTGCGCTGTCGCCGCGTCCGGCTTCTCTTTGAATGTATCCACCTTCGCCACCGCATCCGTGCTCGTGGGCAGAATATACCCGTATTTTTCGCTCGGATAGGTGGGATCAATGCCCATCAGCACAAGGTTGGCTGTGCCTGCCTGCGCCAGCTCCCACAGCTTCTGGATAGCGGCAAAATAGTCGTCATGGACATAAGGGTCAACCGGGCAGACCACCACAGCCTCATCCAGGCCGACGCCCTGCACATCATGAAGGTAGGCTGTCGCAAGCGCAATCGCCGGAAAGGTGTCGCGCCTGCACGGCTCGACCGAAATGCCCACGTCCCCGCCCAATTGATTGTGGATCGCCGATACCTGGCTTTTGCTGGTTGCAATCGTCACCGTGGCGTTCTTGTCTACCGTCTTGATCTGGCGATAGACACGCTGCACCATGGATTCGTAGCCCCGGGAGTACTCCGTCTCCATCGGAACGCTGTTCTCCGGCTTGCGAAAAATTTTGATAAACTGCTTGGAGCGGATGTCATTGGACAGAGGCCACAACCTTTTCCCACTGCCGCCGGAAAGGAGCACGATATTCATCTTTCAGCCCTCATCGGATTGGTCAGGAAGTCCTGATAGGCCAGGCGGATGCCGTCTTCCAGCTCAGTCTTGTATGTCCAGCCCAGCGCGGATGCCTTGCTGACGTCCAGAAGCTTTCTCGGCGTGCCGTTCGGCCGCGTTGTATCCCACAGGATCTCTCCTTCGTACCCGATCACCTTGGCAACCAGCTCGGTCAGCTCCTTGATGGTCAATTCCTTGCCGGTGCCGGCGTTGACCGTCTCGTTGCCGGAATAGTTGTTCATCAGGAATACACACAGGTTCGCCAAGTCGTCCACATACAGGAATTCACGCAGCGGGCTGCCGTCGCCCCAGCAGGTGACGGATTCCTTCCCCTCCACCTTCGCCTCATGGAAGCGGCGAATCAGGGCAGGCAGAACATGGCTGTGTTCCGGATGATAGTTGTCGTTAGGGCCATACAGGTTGGTGGGCATGACGGAGATGTAATCCGTGCCGTACTGGCGGTTGAGGAACTCGCAGTACTTGAGGCCGCTGATCTTCGCCAGCGCATAGGCTTCGTTGGTCTTTTCCAACTCGCTGGTCAGCAGGCAGCTTTCCGGCATGGGCTGGGGCGCCATGCGGGGATAGATGCAGGAGGAGCCAAGAAACTCCAACTTCTTGCAGCCATTCTGCCATGCGGCGTGGATCACGTTCATTTCGAGGATCATATTGTCGTACATGAAATCTGCTAGTGCGCTCTGGTTGGCGACGATGCCGCCCACCTTGGCCGCGGCCAGGAACACATATTCCGGCTTTTCTTCCGCAAAGAAAGCCTCCACGGCATCCTGTCTCGTCAGGTCAAGCTCCTTGTGGGTTCTGGTGATGATACTGGTATACCCCTGGCGCTCCAGCTCGCGCACGATGGCGCTGCCCACCATGCCGCGATGGCCTGCCACATAGATCCTCGCGTTCTTCTCCATCATTTTATTTCACGACTCCCTTTTCCAGATACTCTGCAAGATTCATCTTGATATGCTCTTCAGCCCTTTCCACAGCAATCTTCTTCATATCATGCTTGACCATCAGCTCAACAAGCTGCTCAAAGCTGGTCTTGGTGGGATTCCAGCCAAGCTCAGTCTTCGCTTTGGTAGGATCACCCCAAAGGTTAACCACGTCAGTAGGACGATAGAAGTCCGGGGAGACTTCCACAAGGACACGACCGCTCTCTTTATCGATACCCTTTTCATCCATGCCTTCACCCTGCCACTCCAATTCGATCCCGGCATAATGGAAAGCAAGCGTGGCAAACTCCCGAACTGAGTGCTGGACGCCGGTGGCAATCACAAAGTCTTCCGGTTTTTCGTTCTGCAGGATCAACCACATGCATTCCACATAGTCCTTAGCATAACCCCAGTCACGGAGGGAGGACAAATTGCCAAGATACAGCTTATCCTGCTTGCCCTGGGCAATCCTTGCTGCTGCCAGCGTAATCTTTCTGGTCACGAAAGTCTCGCCGCGCCTTTCTGACTCATGATTGAACAATATACCGGAACAGCAGAACATGTTATAGGCTTCGCGATACTCCTTGGTGATCCAGAAGCCGTACTGCTTGGCCACGGCGTAAGGCGAATACGGATGGAACGGAGTCTTTTCATTCTGAGGAACCTCCTCCACTTTCCCGTAGAGTTCAGAAGTAGAAGCCTGATAGATCCGGCAAGTGTCAGCCAGTCCACACACACGCACAGACTCCAACACACGAAGAACACCGGTTGCATCGACATCAGCAGTAAACTCAGGCACATCAAAGGACACCTGCACATGGCTCTGTGCGGCCAGATTATAGATTTCGTTTGGGCGCACTTCAGAAATCAATTTCACGAGGCTGATAGAATCGCCCAAATCACCATACTTCAAATGAAAGTGCGGAACCCCTTCCAGGTGCGCAATCCGTTCCCGGTAGTCCACACTGCTCCTCCTGATCATCCCATATACTTCGTATCCTTTTTCCAACAGGAATTCCGACAAATAGCTGCCATCCTGCCCCGTCACGCCTGTAATCAATGCGACTTTGCTCATACTTGCTTTCCCTCCGGTCGTATTTTGTGGTCGTAGATAAACAGTCAACAGTGATTATTCTAGCCTGCTGCGGCCGTGATTTTAATCCACAGAATGGTCTTTCATTAGCATTATATTGCTTTTATCTATAAGCACACATGACTTCAATTTCAATACAATCATACT
>JAUNJB010000011.1 GCA_030535375.1 Clostridia bacterium
CGCTGCCCTGTCTGCGGCAACAAAACAAGGTTGCAGATACGGGAAGATACGGAACTAAAAAAATTTCCACTCTACTGCCCGAAGTGCAAGCAGGAATGTCTGATTGAAGCAAAGGATTTGCATATAACTGTAATCAAAGAGCCAGACGAACAGACGCAGAGCCGACAAACTTGTGAAAAATCACAGTTTGTTGGAGCGATAAATTCGGAATTTGGAGAAAAAATAATGTCAAGATTAGAAGTGAATATAGAATATATTGAGCAGCAAACAATATACGGATTGTGGCAACGGTCAAATGATAAAACTATTTCCAGAGATATAAACGCTCTGTCTAAACAGTATCATTCTGTGGTTTCCATGCCAGAGGGAAAGGTGTTACCCTATTTTGTCTTGTCCAGAAATTACAATGAGAAAAGCCGCGATTTTGAATTATTTATTGGCAGTGTGATTGACAAAGGCGGTTTAGAAAGCTATGTCCTCTTAGGCAGCGAGTACGCCAAAATCACAGTAAAACCTAAATTGGGCTTTTTATGGGGCGCTTCTATTGGAGAGGCAAAACAATATTTCTATACAAAATGGCTACCCACAAGTTCCTTTGAAGCGTTGAATTTGGAGTATGAGTATCACACAGAAAAAAGCATAGAAAAGCAACCGACGATTGATATTATCTTTGCCATTCGACGCAAAGCTATTAATCCAATTTAGATAAATTAAAAGTCGCAAAGGAGAATATTTTGATATTCAATATAGCAGATACATTTGAATTATTGTTCGACAAAAACAATACCATTGCATATAAGGCATTGCAGGAATTGCAAAAAGAAAGTGCAGAAACGGATTGTGTTTATCCTTATATGGATAGATTAAGTGGTATGCTTGACAGTGATAATTCTTATATTCGCACAAGGGGGCTTACACTAATTGCCTATAATGCAAAATGGGATAAAGATAATAAAATTGATGAAATCATTGATAAATATTTAGAACATATAATCGATGTCAGACCCATTACGGCAAGACAATGTATTAAGCTGCTGCCTATGATTGCGAAGGCAAAACCAGAGTTAAGAAATGATATTCTATCAGCACTTCATAAGGCTAATGTATGTATTTATGATTATAGTATGCAGCCGTTGGTTTATGAGGATATACAGAAAACATTGAAAGAAATATAACAATTATAAATATGCAAATTTCTCGTTTGTCGGGAAGAACAGCATATCATCAAAGAGCCAGACGCTTTAGACGCAGAGCCGATGAACTTGTGAGAAATCACAGTTTATCGGCTCTTTTTTTACCACACAAAACCGCCATTCAATGACGATCTTGCGTGATGATAGCGCGGCGGTTTTGAAATAACAATTCAAAGCCGCCGTTTTCCATTTTGAAAAATCGGATTACGGAGGGTGTATTAAAGTCGCCCTTTTTTTAGGACACGGCGGTATCCGGGAGGTATCGTCATGTCCTTTTTCATTTACTCTAACCCGCCTAATACGTTGCGGTCAAAAAAAGCCATTACCCGCCAGCGGAATATTCCGGCTATGAGTATGAACTATCAAATCATCTAAATACTGTGTATATTTCCTTTGCGCCTGTCTGCGCCTTGCAGACGGGCGCATTTTTCTGTTTATGCAAGCCTTCGCTATCCGGCGGAGCCTTTCATAAAAATTTTCTTCCTTTTGCGGTTGCTGATTTGGCAATCCTCGCATTACTGAGGCGAAAAGGGAGGAAATCACCACCCCGCACCTGCGGGCGCGAAGGGAGGTGAGAAAATGAAAGACTCCAATGAGCAGCGTATTCAAAATCAGTTTGGCGCTTTTTGCACCACGGTTTTGAAAAACGAGGCAAGGTGTATTCAGCGTGAATACACCCGCCGCCGGGAACAGGAAAAGCCCCTGGGCGAGCTGACAGCTTCCGAGCTGGCGCAGACCGCCGCATGGGACAAGTATTTATTTGAAAAACAAATAGTAGTTTCTGATGAATTGCTCTCACTTGGGATCGCCGAGATTTATATAATACATAATAATATGTATTTTGAATTAAATAATCGTGTCTTATGGATGTTTCCGCAAGGAATACTCTATGCCAAGAATTTTTCTGAAATACCTGATTGGTATATCACAGAAAGAATACGCGAAAATTGGTATTATTATTGCATCAGTTCTTAACCGATAATCTTCGAACATGGAAGAAGGTACAATCAGCAAATTCCGCTTCTTACTTTCAGTAATGCACCTTTTCATCCCCTTGATTTTCCCGTGAAGTCAAGGGGGTTTTTCTGCCTTCCCCCTCAGAAAAGGAGTTGCAACCCATGGAAAAACCTCAAGCCGAAACCGTCACCGGCGGACGGCTCAACCTTCGGGAAAAGCCCTCCGTCCAGTCAAGACGGCTTGCTCTCATTCCGGACGGCGCTCAGATCGCTGTCTCCGAACATGACGCTCAGTGGTACAGGGCGCAATACAACAACCTCGACGGATACGTCATGAAGCAATTCGTTCAGCTGCTCCCTGCTCTGCCCGGCACATGGTCATACGGCAAGGTGACGGCGGATCCCCTCAACGTCCGCCGCAGCCCCGGCACCTCCGCCGCGCGCTGAACCGACGGCTATACGCGGATTTCTTCCATCGCCTGCGCGATATCCTGCCGCAGAACGAGCGTCGCCCGCTCGTCCACCGGGGTCTCATCCTGATTGATGACGACCAGCTCGCGCCCCCTGAAATACGTCAGACAGGAGGCCGCCGGCTCTACGTTCAGGCTCGTCCCCGCGACGATGAGCGTATCGCATCGCGCAATCTCCCGGCATGCGCCGGTGCAGGCGTATTTGTCGGGCGCCTCGCCGTAGAGCACCACGTAGGGCTTGACCACGCCGCCGCATTCCTCGCAGCGCGGAATGCCCTTTGTACGCAGCAGCCATTCCAGGCTGTAGGCTTTGTTGCAGTCCATGCAGTAGTTTTCATCGATGCTCCCGTGCAGCTCATAGATCAGGCGGTTTCCGGCCCTTCTGTGAAGACCGTCGATATTCTGCGTCACCAGTCCGGTGAGCTTGCCCGCCTGTTCCAGCTCAAACAGCTTGCGGTGCGCGGCGTTCGGCCTGGCGTCCGGGTGGATCATATGCTCGCGGTAAAACGCGAAAAAGCGATCGGGATGCAGATAAAAGAATGACGCGCTGAGCACCATTTCCGGCGTAAGATCGCCGTATTTCTGCCGGAAAAGCCCATTCTCTCCCCGAAAATCCGGTATGCCGCTGGCCGTCGATACGCCCGCGCCGCCGAAGAACACAATGCGCCTGGCCCGATCCACAATCTCCTGGAGCGTTTTCATCGTTCTCTCCCTTCCTCTGCCTTCCGTTTCATCCGGCATGCCGGCCGCAGGTATCGCCTGCGCGCCTCTCCGCCTTACAGCGCCTGCGGCATAAATCCATCATCCGTGAGCATCCAGATCTCCCCAAATCCGCATGAGCGCGCCAACGCCTCCGCCTGATCAAACGCGCAGACGATTCCCGCCGTGCTGTGAGCGTCGGCGCTCACTGTCACGCGGCCGCCCATCTCCCGCAGCGCACACAAAAGCGCTCTGGAGGGGTATGGCGTCGTCCGATAGCCGCGGCTGATCGCACCCGTATTGATCTCAAATATCTTTCCGGCGCGAACCAGCTCCTCCATCGCCCCGAATGCGGCGCGCCAATATGCCCGGCTGTCCGCCCGGAAGAAATGATGCCGCTCGTCAAACTTGGTCAGCAGATCGAAATGACCGACGATGTCGGCCTCCGGCTCGGCGGCCACGCGCGCCAGCTGCGCAAAATACATCTCCGCCGCGGCATCCGCGTCGCCTCCGAAATGCGCGTCCAGATAGCGCCGCGTCGCCTCCGCGCTCTCATCCACGCTGGGATATCCCCGCACCGGCAGGTGATGCACGGAGCCGATCACATAGTCAAATGGCGTCAGATCAAGCGACGAAAGCACATCCCACTCAACGCCCAGATATACCCGGATCACACCGGCATACTGATCCCGGAGACGGCGTACCTCCCCGATATAGGCGGCCAGATCACCCTCCCGCGCCGCCCAGTCGTTTTCAAACGGCATCGGGCTGTGCAGGCTGAACCCGACCGATGTGAGCCCGGCCGCCCGCGCCGCCAGGATCATCTCCTCGACCGTGTTCTTTCCATCATCCCAGGTGGAATGCGTATGCAAATTCTGCGTAATCATGCTCGTCCCTCCAACGCCGTCCGAAGCAGCCTCACCGCCGCGGAAAACTCAGATGTCCTCCCGTATCCCAGCACAATCAATCCCAGTCCCGTCAATTCCGCTGTCGCGCCGCGCAGGATCAGCTGCATCGGCTGTCCCTCCGCCGGCATCCGGGCATACGCCATATGCAGCGCGGTCATTCCCAACAGCATCAGCGCGCACCGCTTCGCCCAGGGCCGCAGCATCCGCCGCGATCCCATGTGAAGCCGCACGCGGTCAAGCAGCATTACCTTGAGCGCGATCTGAATGACAAGGGTGCAGCTCGTTCCCAGAAAAATGCCCGCCATTCCCCAGCGCCTGCCAAGCAGGACGGAGACGAGCAGATTCACCGCGCTTCCCAAAACCGAGACGATCTTGTCCACGCGGAACAGCCCGCACGCCATCGCCATGCTCCACAGCGGCTCCCTGGCAATCATCAGAAACTCGTTGAACACCAGCACCGCAAGCGTCCTCTCCTCCAGCACGCCACGCACCCCGATCCACATCCCGATAAACGGCGTCAGCACGCCGTACAGCCCCAGGGAACAGCATATCGCGCACGATCCGTAGAGGAACTCCAGCCTGCGCAGCGTCTCATCCATCTTCTGCGCGTCCGCCGTGGCCGAAAGATTGCCTATGCTCCCGGCGAGCGCCCCGGAAATCCGCGCAAACACCGTCCGCACGGCATTGAGAATCAGCGCGTAGCTGCTGTACACGCCGCTTTGCACCGTGCTCACCAGAAGCGAGATGAGAATCTGATCCGTCGATGTGGTGATGCCGGCGGATATCCTGCCGATGAACAGATCGCGCACGCCGCGGCGCACCCTGGCCCGATCCCCGGCCATCGCGGGATGCGCCCGATCCCGCAGGAAGGGATAAGCCCGATCCGCGCACCGCGCGACGGCGATATTCTCCGCAAGCGACATGACCGCCTGCAAAAGCAGGAACAGCGTGTACCGCCTCGTGAGCAGCAGCGCGGCGACGCACAGCACCGTCGCCAGCGCCCGGAAGCACATCATCACCCGAAGCACGACATGGTTTTTCTGGTCGGCGCAGAGCAGGGATGCCTTGTAGGCGAAGAAGTACGAGCCTGCCGCGCGCACGACGAACAGCAGGAACACGGCCCGAATGTACTCCGCGCTAAAATCCGTCCGGGTCACGATCCGGTCGATCCACGGCGCGAGCAGAATACCCCCGAACAGCACCGCAAATCCGACAGCGCGGTACGCCCGCCTGTAAAGCCCCATCAGCCGGGCGACGGCCTCCTCATCGCCCGTGGCCAGCGGCGCATAGAGGCAGTAGACGATCGCCGGGCCCACGCCCATCTCCGCCAGCGACAGCACGCCGATCACCTCGGCAAACAGACCGCTCAGCCCCGTGTAGGCGATACCCATCGTGCGCACCAGCGCCGTCTGCATCACAAGCTGCGAAGCGATGTGAACCATCTGGTATGCGAGGCTCCACGCCGCGTTGTATACGCTCCTTGCCGTGCGCGTCTTCTTCACGTTGTCCCTCCGGCCGCTCCATCCGCGGCTCATCTGTACCCGATGCGTCCGGCAAAGGCCGCGCCCCGTCCGTCACCGGCAGAATACACGCTCAGGCGCGCGGCCGTTCCCACGGGCTCAGCATCCTCCGATCATGCCGCTCCGGCCCGGGGCATCCCTCCGGCCGGATGACGCGCATCCCAATCCCACCGTTTCCACGGCAGCTCGCCTCTTTTTTTAACAATACGACCCGTTTCATCGTTTTCCTTCCAGCGCGGCGAGAAGATATGCCTCGCTGCGCGCTCTTTTGGCTGCCAGCAGCTCATCTGCTCGCGTGTAGTCGATCTCACGCTCAAGCAGCCGGACCGCATCGTCCGGACAGGCGGGCATCCGCCTGTCAAGCTCCAATTCTCCGAGCAGCGAACGCAGCTTCTGCCTGCGGCTCCCGTTCCCCGGCCAGCAGATGAACCGCTTATGATGGAGGATTGAAAGGATGGCCCCATGCAGCGAGCCCGTCACCACGCATTCCGCCCCCGCAAACAGTTGCGCCCATTCAAACGGCGTGATGTCCACCGTCCTCCGATCGCAGACCGCACCGCCGTCACCCGCGCCGAGGATGACGGCGTCCCGGCGCGCGGCATAAGCGCGCAGCTCACGCCGCGCCTGCTTAGGCAGCCTGGCGCAGGCATACATCAACACATACGGCTGAGCGGCTCTCACCGGCCGCGTCTTGGGCGGAAAGAGGAACACCGGGTCCAGCACCGGCTCCGCGCGAAGCCCGAGGCCGTTCAGCAGCAGCCGCGTCGCCTCGTCGCGCGCGCAGACGCGGTCAAACCGCGCAAGTCCCCGGGCCAGCTCTTCGGGCAGGCGCCCGGCCCGCGCCCCGTCTCCCACGCTCGGCGCATAGGCGACCAGCCTTCCGCGGTTCAGCCCGACGCCATATTTCACCGGCATGACGCTCTTCCTGTCCGCGTAATTCCAAACCTCGTCGCTGCCCACGATGACCACATCAAGGTTCAGGCGATTGATCTGCTCCGCCGTATGCACAGGAGCCGTCAGGCACAGGCTTTTCCGCCGCGCCCGCGCAAAGCCGCGCAGCAGACGCGCGCGTTCAAGCGCCTCTGCGGGCGAATACACGCCCTGCCGGGGGCGAAATATCCCCAGCGCATTGATGCACGCGTGCCTGCGGCACACCAGATCGACAACGCACACATCAGCGTCCGGCATCAGCCGCCGCACCTCGCCCTGCAGTGCCCACGCCTGCAAAAATGCGCCGAAGTTGTTCACATAGTGATGCGTGATAATGCCGATTCTCATGGCATGCTCCTCTCCGCGGGCATCGCCTCCTCATACAGGCGCATATAGGCCGCGGCAAGCTTTTCAGCCTCCCCGGCGATGCCGTATCCCGCTTGGATCACCGCAAAAGCGCCATCCTCGCGCCGCATCCCCGCCAGGGAAACGGCCTGTTCGGCCCACCGCGCATCCTCCTCGCTCAGCGGCAGAAAGCGCACATGCCCGGTGAGCGCCGCTTCCTCCGTGATGCCCGTCGACAGGAGACACGGCAGGCCGGACGCCTGCGCCTCGACAGCCGTCAGCGGCAGCCCCTCCGCTCGGGACGGCATGACCAGCACGTCCATCGCGCCGTACCACGCCGCCGTCTCCTCCTGCATTCCCGCGAAGCACACCGCGCCCGACACGCCCAGACGTGCCGCCCTCCCGCGGAGCATGGCCTCGTCCGCGCCTTCTCCCACCAGCGCCAGCACCGCATCGGGCCGCAGGCGACGGATCCGGGCAAAGATGTCCAGCAGCCGCGCCTGATTCTTCTCGTGGCAAAGCCGCCCCACATGACCGACGACAAGCCGGTTCTCCCAGCCCATGCGCAGCCTCATCGCCCTGCGCGCCGCCGGATCAAATGCAAACCGCCGCGCATCGACGGCATTTCGCACGATTCTTCCCTCACTCCGCCAGCGCCTCTCTCCAAAGAAAAAGACGCCTGCTCTGTCGCAGCAGGCCCACTTGTGCGTGGAAAGCGCGCGCACCATGGGCCGCAGCGGCCATTTGAGCGCCGTATGCGCATCCGTCGGAATGGCCGTCGCATGCGCGTGCGCGATGCGCACGGGTACGCCCATGCGCTTCGCCGCGCCAAGGGCAAACGCCTGAAGCATGCCATTGTGCCCCTCGATGATCCTGTATTCCGGATGCGCGGCCAGCAGCTCTTCCACATAGCGGACATAGGCCGCCGGATGCTGAAATCCCGGCGCGCGGAATATCCGTCCGCCACCGCCCGCGGCCTCCGCATCGTGCAGCCCCGGCTTGGTCACCAGGAAGTCAAACCGTATTCCTTCACGCGCCGCATGCCGGCCGTAATTCATCAGCATCTGCTGAACGCCGCCGCAGCCCATGTTGCTCACCACATGCAGAATCCTGATCATCGCGCTCCTCCCGCCGCCATTCGCGCAAGGACGGCCCACACGAACAGCCGGTACATCCCGTGCCTGAGCATAGCCAGCGCCAGCCTGCCGGGACCCGCGGGCCAGCCGGTCAAATCCGCATGGACAAATGCCCGCGCAAGCTCCTCCCTTTCAAGAAAGCGCCGCGCCTTCTCCACGCGCCGCAGGACGCCTCCCCGCTCATACTTAAGACAGCTCTTGACGGCGCGGTTGGCCGCCAGAAAGAACTGACGCGCAACCAGATCCTCGTATCGGCCGCGTGCCTGCGGGCAGGACGCAATCAGTGCCTCAAACCGCCTGGCCACGGCCATCTCGTTGTCCATGCGCGCCGGATTATACGCGCCTGTCGCGGAGCCCGCGCGGCGGATATAGGTGTAATACGCCTGACGCACGCAGACTATCCTTTGAAACGGCGCGGCATATACGTCAAAGAGAAACACGGCATCCTGCCCGGTGCTCAGGCATCCGAAGCGCAGTCCGTTCCGGCACAAAAACGCCCGGCGAAACATCCTCGTCCAGAGCGAGCACATGAACGTATGCTCCTCGCGAAAGTGATTCCAAAATGCCTCCCGATCATATACGCCGCAAAGGCGGGGCAGTTCACACACCGGCTTTCCCAGAAGACTGCCGGTCGCGTCCGCGCGCACGGATTCATAGCCGAATTCCACGATATCCGCCCCATACAGCCTGGCCAGCGCCAGGCAATCCTCCACAAGCCGCGGCGACAGCCTATCGTCCGCATCGCAAAAGAGGATATACTCGCCCTGCGCGGCATCCATCCCCGCATTCCTCGCCGCGCCGGAACCCGCGTTCCTCTGGTGAATCACGCGCACGCGCGCATCCTCAAGGGCCATTGCATCGCAAAGCGCGCCGCTGCCGTCCGTGCTGCCGTCATCGACAAGCAGAATCTCGATGTCCGCATGCGTCTGTGCCCGCATCGAATCCACCGCCGCACGCAAAAAAGCCGCCGCCTGATAGACCGGCACAATGAGCGACACATCCGCCATACGCTTTTCCCCCTTCCCCTCTCGGGCTCGTCAGCTGCGGACGATGCCCAGCGCCCGGGTAAATCGGTTTCCGAGCCTGTTCAGCAGATAGAATCCTCTGAAGCTCACCGCAAAGACGGCCGCGCGCACACCGTTTTTCACGCTCGCCGCATGGCGAAGCGGAAAGGTTCTGTCAAAACGGCCGCGCAGCTCGCGCCGGTATCCCCTTCCGACGGTGAATCCCGCGAAATACTTGCCCAGCAGATTGTCCTCCCAGGCCCGGCGGCAGACCCCGGGCACATCCTTCACGCAGGCAAGCGCCATCGCAACGGCAACCAGATCATCACCCCGCCGCTCGGGGTCCTCCGCGTGCATCACGGAGCCCTCCCGCATCACGTAGTGATACAGGCACCGGTCCACATAGCGCACCCGGCGCGCGGCGACCAGCGCGCAGGGCATGAACAGCTCGTCCTCATGCGTGATCCCCTCGCGAAAGAAGAGCCCGTTTTCCACCAGGAATTCCCGGCGGCAGAGCCCCGGCCCCGGGCTGCACGCATAGGCGCGCTTGCGGTACGCCTCCGCGAAGTACGCCGCGCCATCCGTCACCTGCCCGCCGATGCGCTCACGCCGCACATCCCTGAAGCTCCCGTTCCCGCGCTCGATCACGCGGCCGCATCGCACCATGTCCAGCGCATCGGCCTTCGCGGCCTCCCAAAGCGCGGACAGCGCGCCCGGCTCCAAATAGTCGTCGCTGTCCAGAAAGAGGATGTACGCGCCGGCCGCGCGATCAATGCCCGTATTGCGCGCGGCGGCGGCCCCGCCATGCGCCCTCGAGACGACGCGCACCCGCGCATCCCGCCCCGCGAAACCGCGGCAGATCTCGAGGGAATCGTCCGTCGATCCATCGTCGACGCAGACCACCTCCAGGCCGTCAAAATCCTGATCGAGCGCGGAGCGCAGGCATCTTTGAAGCCATGGCGCGGCGTTATAGACCGGGATGACCACACTGATTTTCACGTCTTCTCCCTCCTGCGCCAATATCTGTACAGCCCCTCCGCGGGAAGGGCCAGCAGCAGATAAAGTCCCCTGCGCCGGCTGCCGCGAAGCAGCTGAGCCACGCTCATTCCCGCCGCCCGGCCGTATACCGCATAGACCATCATCGCCCGGCATTGATCGCGCAGCGGCAGGCCCGCGGCCAAATGCACCTGCGCCCGGTGCACACAGCCCCGCGGCGAGCTCAGGCTGAGCCTGCGCCGGCTGCCTGTCAGCCCGCCCGGCGCGTAGCCGCCCATGACAATCGCCTGATTGCGAAAGATCATCTCGTATGGCCCGGACATCGCCACCCAGGAAACGCCCTCGCTGCAAAATTTCTCACCCGGATACTCGGGAAACGGATACTCGCGGAGGCATCGCGTCACAAAGACCTCCGCCATGTCCCCGCGGATGCCCCGCCCATAGCGGCACCGGCAAAAGCTCTCCCTCATCCCGTCGCGCGGCACAGGCCTGCTGCTCATATATGCACCACTGCCGTCCATGCGCCTGTACGCAATCGCGCATACGCCCGCCATATCGAATCGCGCATAATCGGCGCACACCGTCTCCACCGCATCGGGGAGCAGCGCGTCGTCGCTGTCCACGATCGCCGTGAGCGGCGTATCGATCCGAGGCACCGCGCGATTGACCGCCGTGTGCTTCCCGCCGTTCTCCTTGTAAAAGGAACGAACCGGAAACGGCGCCTCGTCCGCCCATCGGGCGATCTGCCCGTCCGTGCCGTCATCGCTGCCATCGTCCGCAATCAGCCACACGAAGTCATCGCATGTCTGCGCGCACAGCGACCGGTACAGCCTTTCAAGCAGCGTCCGCCGGTTATATGTCGGCGTAAGGATCGTCACAGTCGCCATGCACTCGCCCGCCTTCCGCGCATTCATTCATCGTCAGCAGCCAGATCACCGTATTCACCGGATAGTGAAACAGCGTGTTGTCCGTCACATAGGTCACCAGCAGATAAACCGTCACGGCCACGAGGAACGCTGCCGCCCGGCCGCCGTATCGCCCGCTTACAAAAAAGAGCGGGATCATCATCGTCAGCATCCATATGGCCATTCCGATGAACCCCAGCGCGATAAACTGTTCCACGTACACGCTGTGCATGGAGGAGGACACGCCGTTGAGCAAGCCGTATTCGTAGACAAACCGGATACCACGCCCCATATACAGCGGCGAAAACTCATACACCGCATCGTACATCGCGTAGGTGCTCTCCCGCCCCATCATATTGATGTGAAGCAGCGCGGCGATCTGCGCAAGCGCTCCGCTGCGCACCAAATCAACCCATGCCAGCGCCGCGGCCGTGCCCGCCACGGCCATCACCCACAGGAAGCACCGCTGCCCGCTGATCCGCCTCCAGATCACGGCGGCGACGCATGCCAATATGACGCCGGCAACGGCAATGCGCTTGAGGCTCAGCACGAAGAAAAACGCGGCCGTCAAAGTGCCCCACCGCTCCCGTCCGCGCCGCCCTTTGCCGCTCACCAGGCCATAGATCACAAACGCGCCCCACGCGAACACGATATCATGCAGCTCCAGCCGGGCAATGGCCGTCCCCGTTTGCCCGGTCCACGTCAGGAGCAGGGTGGCGTATTCCCGCGCCAACGTCAAAACGCCCTCTTTGGCGACGGCCTGCGCGAGCATGGCACCGTTCGCCAGCGCCATCCCGCATAAAACATAAGCGGCTCCGCGCCGCCCAAACAGATAGAATACCGCGCCGACAAACAGCGCATTGACAAGCATATAGAGCGTATTGCGGGAGCCGCGCGCGATATATGCCGGTTCCTCCAGCCGGATCACCCATACGCCAAGCGACCAAAGCCAGGCAAACAGGAACGGAATCAGGCACACCGCCGCAAGCGTCAGGCAAAAGCCCAGCCTTTTCCGCTGTGGACGGATGAGAAACGCGGCGGCCGCCCACGCGATCAGGATCACGTCTACCGCGTACCGCACCCAGACGGGCAGGCGATAGCACACGCTCAGCCCGCTCACAAGCATCAATAGAATAAAGAGGAGCGGCCCGGCCATCCCGGCCGATCTTCGCGCGCCTATGTCCTTCACCCCTTCCACCTGCCCTTCAGGCGCCGCCCAGAGGCGGTTCCATCCGCAGGATTTCACGGATGCGTCCGGCGAAAATGGCCAGCAGGATGCCCAGCAAGCCGCCAAACACCGCGCCCAGCAGCGTGTACAGCCGCACATCGACCGTCCCGCGCACCGTCACGCCCTCGCGCAGCGTCAGGCTCTGCGCCGCGATCCACGCGCGAAGCTCCGCATCCGTTTCAAGCGCCAGCGCATGCAGACCGGCCAACCGCCCGGCCGCCTCCGCAATCCCGTCCTCCACACGCCGGGTATCGAATCCATCTTCCCCCGCATCTGAAAACGAGGCAATCCGTCCCTCACAGGCGCGCAGCTCCGCCTCGCACCCGATCATGTCGATCAACGCCTGCGCGTACCGCCGGGCCAACACGTCGTATGCCGCCGTGCTTTCCGCCTGCCCCTCCGCAACGAGCACTGGCTCCGCGATTTGGGCCTCCGCCTGCGCGGACGCCGCGTCCATCTGCGCCATCAGCGCTTTGATCCGCTCCGCGCGCCCACGCGCCAGCCCAAGATCCGCCTCATATTCCGTAAGCTCCGCATTCCAGCGCGCAAGCAATCCCGCCCGGTCCCTCGCCGCGCCATCCGCCAGAATATCCGACCGCAGCTTCGTCAATTCCTCATCCAGAATGAACGCGTATTCGGCGGCCAGATCCGCCGGCGCATAGCCCGTTGCAGCGCTGCGAAACGCCAGATAGCTCTCCGCCCGGCTGTTGAGCGCATCCACGCTCTCCCTCGCCGCGGCAATCAGGCCATCCGCGCAGTCGATATACTCGCTGTCCGCCGCCGGAACATTCTCTAAGCCGCCCGGGAGCGCCTGCGGCTCCAGCACCACGTGCCGCTCGCCATACCACGCCGCATACCCGGAAAGCAGCGTCCGCAGCACATCGCCGGCATACGCGCCGCCCCTGCTTCCGCTTGCCGTGAACGTGATCCGATACGCCGTCCGCTGCCCGGCTGGCCCATATTCCGCCTGCTGTCCCGCCGTTGAATTCGCTCCGAGCCATTCCCCATCCAATCCCACGACCATCATCTCGGCCGCAAATCCGCTGCGCAGCTCCTGTACACTTTCCTGCAAACCGAGCGCACGCGCCAGCCCGTCCACCCTCGCGGCGGAAAACATCTCCTGCGGATCGATAGCGCTGCCGTCGGGGTTCTGCCCCCTGTCCGCAAAGCTGCCCGTGTATTCAATCGTCGCCGCCGCGACATAGCGCTGCGCGTGCGCGGCGTAAAAAAAGACGAACGCCGTTGCCAAAACGGCCGCCGCTATCGCAAGCCCATACCCACGTCTGAGATATCGGATCGGCTGAAACTCCGGCATCATCATCCCTCGCTTTGCTGGGCATTCGTCTTTCTCCTGCGCAGGCTTGCCGCGGCGCCGCACAGCGCACAGAGCGCGCATCCCGCCGCCGCGGACCGGGCAAGGTGCATGCGTTCGGGCAGCGAGGGATCATCCACACTGAACACGATGACCCCGCCCATTCTCTCTTCCACGCACAAGCGCTCATACGCCCACACCTGCTGCACGATATCCGACAGGCGCGCCTCCACCCGCAAGGCCCACGCCTCCGCCGTTTCCACGGCAGACGGCGTTGCTCCCGTCCTCAGCCGCTCAAGCCGCGCCTCGTTCACCGCCAGATTCCGCCGCATCTCGTCAGCCTGCGCGGATTTCTCCTCTGCCAGCAGCGCAAACCGATCCCGGCCCGTCTCCGCGCGCAGCAGGCTCATCGAACCGCCGCTGCCGCCCACGGGCACCCAAACGTCTGCGGGCGCACCGACATATTCCTCAAGAACCCAGCGGTATGCCACAGCCTCCTTGCTGTATTGCTCCGCCAGACCCGCCAGCCTGCTGCCCGCTCTCTCGAGCCTGACGATCTGATCCTCCGCATCCCTGGCGGCGCCGCTTTCAGCAATATACGCGCAAAACGCGGCCAGCTCGCCCTGTCTAAAATCCTCCACCTGCAGGCGGAGCGCGGAAAGCGAGCTGCCGTCCTCCGCCACAAAAGCGCCCATGGACGCCTCGCGCTGGCCAAGGTATTCCTCCGTGCGCCGCGTCATCATCTCCAGATACGCGCCTCTCTGCGCGTAATCCATTTCGGACATGTCCGAAAGCGCCAGCGCCTTGGGCGTCAGCAGGTATTGTTCTAAAAACCATGCACGATACTCCGCGCACAGGCTCTCAAGCAGCTGCTCCGGCGAAATCCTTTGCAGGTACGCTCTAGGCAGCCGGAGAACCACCCGGTACGACGCGCTGACCTGGCCCATGCCGATGCGCTCCTCACGAACCGGCAGAACGGCCACCATGCCTTGCAGCGCATCCGGCTCCATTTCCCCGGCAATCCCGGCGCGTCCGACGGCCCTCCTTGCCACAGCCTCCGATCCGATCTCCGCCGGATCAAACCAGAGGCCGTTGGGCGTCCTGCCGTCCGATCCCTCCTCATAGGTCAACGACAGCGTCGCCGCAGCCATGTTCAAATCTCCAAGATAAGAGAGCCCGGCGCACAGCGCGGCGCAGCACAGCGCCGCCATCGCCCACATGAACAGGCGCCCGCCCCCGGACTTGGCCGCGTTTTCGGCGGACGCATGCGTCTTTCGCCCTGAGGATTCCGGCACATGCATCCCCTCTTTCCACACACCCGGCTTCGTCCGCAGCCGACAATCCTGTGTATACTATCCAAATATTGGAAATTATTTATGTACACAGATTATACAACTTCCGACAGATTTCGTCAATGTTTTCTTACATTTTTCATGGATCATCGTCGATATTATCCCTCATCCGTCTTTACCCACAAAATAATTGGAAAAATAATCAAATCAGGTGTTGACATTCTCTCCTCACCATGCTATAATATATTCTGTTCTCAGCGATATGGTCTGTTGGCTCAGTTGGTAGAGCACATCGTTCACATCGATGGGGTCACTGGTTCGAGTCCAGTACAGACCACCATAAAACCTTGCAGGTACGAATGCTTGCAGGGTTTTTTCTATATCCACGATGAAGGAGGCAATCCCCATGAAGTCAAACAGCAAGCATCCTCTTGTCAATCTGCTCTCCCTTTGCGGCCAGATTGCCGAACACAAGAGCGAAAAGACGCAGGAGCACGGCGGTGACGAAAGCCGCATTCTCGCCGCGCTGAATGACGACCAGCAGACTCAGCTCAAGGAGCTTCTTGAGACGCTGCGCCAGGCATGGCTCAAGGATCACGCCGAGCATCACAGAAAGCCGCAGGCGTGATGCCCCTGTGACGCCATCGAAAACAGAATCAGCAAAGCCCATGCCGGAATGCGGCATGGGCTTTGCTCCATCTCATCCCAATAAAACGACGCCGGCACGATCCGGGGCGGACGCCAAACGGAGCATTCTGCGCCGGCGAAACGGCATCAACTGAATCCGACGATCACGGAGTATCAGGCGAAAGCGCAGCGGTATATCAGCGTGTCCGGGCGTGAATCGGGCGGGAACAAGCCCTCGCACGATAATCCGCCGCATGGATTTTTCACTTTTTTCATTTTTTGCTTGACACAAAGCTCCTTCGCATATATACTATCTGCGTTGTCGATTAGGATGTGGCTTAAAGTCATACCGGATAAAGACATGACCAGCTCCATGCGGAGCTTGAGGCCAAACGGACAGCCGGGTCAAATGCCGATGTCGGGTATAAACCGACAGGCAACTTTCGTTGCCTTATTGATTGAGTTAAAAGCTCAGGTTTCATTAGTTGGTTACTTCATAACCATTGCACGTGCATGTGCGCATCAACTTGTGAACTGGTCAATAAGAGTAGTAAAAGTAAGTCTTTACTGTATAGACTCTGACAGCCTATCCAATCGTCGTATGACGCCCTTTTTAGGGAGCAGCCGATTTGGGCCGGATGTGCGGAACACATCTCTTCTCATCCAAATCGGATCGCGTAAAGAGAGCAGCGACGGGTGATGCGCCTTGTGCATCGCCCGTCTTTTTTATCCGGTCCTTTGTCCTTTCAGACGACATTTTCCCCGGAGGGAAACATAAGAAACGGAGGATGAATCCATGAAAAAAGCTCTGGCAGTCTGTCTCGCGGCGCTGCTGGCGTCGCTGTGCACCGTCGCCACGGCACAGACCACTTCTCCCCTGCTCCTTATTGAGCCAAGCGTTGATTTTGCCATGCAGGTCACACAGACCATCGCAGATATGGGCGACAATCCCGATGTGGGCAATCGCTCTTCCGGTTCCGAAGCCGAGCGGCAGGCGGCCGCCTTCATCCAGCAGACGATGGAGGAAATCGGCCTGAGCAATGTGACGGCGGATGCCTTCACGTCGGATAACTGGACGTTCAACCGCGGCCGCGTCTACTACACGGATGAGACCGGCGCACAGCAATTCCTGCCGCTGGGCGGATTTGCCACCAACCTGACCACGGATATGCAGGAGGTCAAGGTCGTCTACGCGGGCCGCGGCACGGAGGCCGACTATGACGGCCTGGATGTGCAGGGAAAGGTTGTGCTCATCGATATCAACCAGGCCGAGGACTAGTGGATTGAGATCCCAACCTATGAAGCCTATACGCACGGCGCGCTGTGCGTGCTGGCCTGCAACAACGCGGGCTACGCCACCTATGACCGCGACACCATCGGCTCACAGGATATCTGCGGTCCCGCATATGCGCCGGCCTTTTCCCTGAGCCAAAACAGCGCGGACATTCTCAAGGCGCTTATCGCCAAGGGCAATGGAGAAGCGGAGATTGTGCTGGATGTGGAAAGCATCGTCACGCTGGACGGCTCCAGCCAGAACATCTGGGGCGAAATCCCCGGCCAAACGGACGAGGTCATCTACTTCTTCGCCCACTATGACGGCTATTACCATTCGTACTTCGACGATGCAAGCGGCATCGGTTCCATGCTGGCCATCGCCAAGGCATTCGCCGAGAGCGGCTATGTGCCCGATAAGACCATCCGCTTCGTAGCCCACGGTTCCGAGGAATGGGGCGATTCCGATACGGAGTACGACTGGGCAATCGGCGCCTTCAAGCAGATTACCGAGGTGCACCCCGAGTGGGCCGAGAAAGCATTTGCCATTCTCAACATCGACGGCATGTACCCGGTGAAGGGCCACACGGCATTCTCAATCGCCGCATCCTATGAGCTTCAGCATTTTGCAGAAGCGATCGGCGTTCCGCTTTACGAGGGCAGCGCTTATGCGCTTGAAGTCACCGCGCCCGCCACATGCTGGACGGAGGATTTCAGCTACGGCATCGCGGGCGTACCCGCGATCGTGGCTTCGCACGCCACACCCGAGGAGGTGTATCACGCCACGGCTTATCACTCCTCCATGGACAACGTCGTTCTCGGCGTCGATGAAGCCGCCTGGCAGATGACCCTTGACCTCTTTGTCCGCTATACCGAGGAATTGGACCGCCTGGCCTGCCGCCCGATGGTCTTCTCCTCCCGCTTTGCCGAAATGGCGGACAGCTACACCGGCGATGCCAACCTCGGATTTGACCAGGCCATCGCCGCCGCTGCCGCGCTGGATGCCCGCGTCGCAGCGCTCAATGCCGATTACGCCGCCGCGCTGGACACCGGTTCCGACACCGCGACCTCTCTCCGCGAGGAGGGCATCGCGCTTAACGACGTGATGTTCTCCATCTACCGCACCATCATGCAGGCGACCACCGCCTTTGACTGGGAGGACAACGTCGTATTCCCCTTCGAGGTCACATTCCAGAACATCGAAGCCCTCCGGCAGAGCATCGCCTGCCTTGAATCCGGCGATGCCGCCACGGCCCTTGACGAGTGGCTGTACAGCGTCGACTACAACTGGTATGCTTATGATTTCAGCAAAGCCACCTATGATTACATGCTCGACAAGATGTATGTGAAGGCCGAAGGCACCTGGGGCGAGGGCATGATCCGCTATCCGGGCGAAAACCTGTGGGAGGTCATTCACAGCCTGGCGGACAAAGCCTCCGAAGAAGGAGCCGATTTCACCGAGGAAATCGCCTCGCTCAACGAAAGCCTCTCCCGCCAGAACGATTATGCGGCGGATCTTGACAGCCGTCTGACTCAGGATCTCCATGCCATCACCGCGATGCTCACGGACGCGTCAAACTGATTCAAATGTAATTGGGAGGAATAACGCATGAAAAAGCTCTTCGCACTGCTTCTGTCCCTGATGATTCTGACCGCCGCGTCCGGCATGGCCGAGGCCTTGGCCGAAGTGCAGGTTGGCATTTCCTGGGTTGCCGACTTTGAAGACGGCGTGCCCGACGAGGATACCCAGGCATACATCGACGCCGTGACAAAGGCCGGAGGAATCCCCGTCTATCTTCCCCAAGTGACCGATGAGGAGAGCGCAAACGCGGCCCTGGCCCTGGTGGACTGCCTGATTCTGACCGGAGGAGAGGATCTGAACCCGTCGTTTTATGGCGAAGAACCGGACGAAATGCTGGAAGACGTCAACGATGAGCGCGATCTCTCCGACTGGTATCTCGCCAGGGCCGCTGTCGACAATAAATTCCCGCTGCTGGCCACCTGCCGCGGCATGCAGCTGATCGATGTCCTGTTCGGTGGAACACTCTATCAGGATTTGCCCACCCAGTATGAAAACGCCGTCGAGCATCGCTCTCAGGATCTGATCGACTTCGCCTATCACCAGCTCACCATCACAGACGCCGATTCACTCGTTGCGCAGGCCATGGGCGGCGCCGGCACCTACGAGGTCAACTCCTGGCATCATCAGGGCGTCAAGACCGTGGGCGAAGGGCTTACCGTCACCGCGCTCGCCGAGGACGGCATGATCGAGGCGCTGGAGCTGGAAGACCCGGATTTCTTCATGTTGGCCGTTCAGTTCCACCCCGAATGGCATGTGGACGACGGCTCTGACGAGTTCCTGTCGTTCTTCACCATGCTGATGGATGCCGCCGCGGCTGGGAACTGATTGTATTTGGTATCCTTTTCCAATTTGCTGAAAGCAAACGTCAAAGAACGCCATGGTCGTAAATGAAACCGCTCGTTAGCTATCTTCAGTAAAAGGTTGCACAAAAAGGAGTTATCAGGTCAAAAAATTCCGACACCCCTTTTTCGTATGTTGTGCATACATCCATATTTGAATTATCTTGTTGCTATTTGTTTTTTCACAGTTTCATTGACAAAAAAAAGATGCGAGTTGGCAAAAAATCCTTCCCGCATCTTTTTTCAATTCTTCTCTTGGGTCTGGTTCCGGCTTATAGCGTCATTCCCTATCGCCGTGTAAGCCCGGGCCCAGGCCCTCACACTCTTTCACTTATCGTCTTTAGAATGATTGAGCTTCGCCCCCTGTCAATATCGCTGTATTCATGCTGTCCCTGACATACTGAGCATCGCGATCAATACAGGTGTCCTTCTCGCAGAACCGGAACGTATTCTTACTTCAGGCTTTCCGCGGCATGAATGCCTGCCAGCATACCGCTGGTGGAAGCAATGCCGATAGCTGTGCCACTCATCGGATAGCGCTTATTAAACACATTGCCAAATATCAGTTCGCCGACGGCGTACAGATTCTCGATCGCATCCCCTTCTTCATCGATGACCTGCATATCTGTATTGATTTCAAGCCCGGCGATGGTTCCCATTACGCAGGCAACCTCACGTGCCGCATAGTAAGGACCAAGCTTCATAGGCTGAAGCGCCGAAGCATCCGTTCCCCAGGCATCATTGATCTGTAAATCATAATACCAGTTATGCTCTTCCACGCTGCGGATAAGCGAAGCAGGATCAATGCCTATCTTTTCAGCAAGCTCCTCAAGCGTATCCGCTTTGACGAGCTTTCCCGATTCAACCAAAGCATCCATATCCACCAGCTTGAAGCCGCCGTTCGGATAATCAAATTGAACGTAGATGTTATCAGAGCTATAGATCGCATACGCCTTACGATCGGGAAGATTCATGATTTTGGTGGTCACTGTCCCGTAATACTCATCAAGCGCGCACATCTGATTGCCGGTGCTGTCCACCATCAGCGGAATAAAACCAGGCTGATTGCCATCAAGCGAAGGATCATAACTCGTACAATAGATTTGCAAAACACCATCTCCGATGAGATGGCCTCCTGCTTCCATTCCCATCTTGTGACCATCCCCGGTCGCCCCGGAAGTAGTGATGATAAAGTCTCCGGTATATTCGGCGGCATACTGCTCCATCAGTTCGGAATTAAACGCAAATCCGCCAGTAGCCAAAATGACCTTTTTTGCGCTAATCGCGTACGTTCCGGCACCATTTTGCGCTGTAACACCGGCAATCTTTCCGTCATCATCATAAATAAGCCCAACTGCAAAAGTGTTGGTTCTCAAATCGACCGCACGATCCGCAAGGATGCTCTCCATGCCGTCAATCAAGCTGGTGCCAAAATGCAGTCCGCCAATACTGCGGAAAATCGGCGCCAGCTTTGCCTGATTCATCCCGGGATCTCCAAATTCTGTGCCGTTTTTCTTCAAATACTCAACCGCGAATTTCGTATTGTTCATGATTTCATAGAACACATCGTCATTCAAAACCGGCCCAGATTGAATATTGTACCAGCGGTACACATCCTCAGCTGTGAAGGTGGTATCCGTGATGGCCTCATCTCCCACAGACAGCATCGCCCCGGCGGAAATAAGAGCAGAGCCTCCAACCAGGGAATTCTTCTCCAGCAGTATCACTCTGGCTCCATTATCCACCGCATGGGATGCAGCCATCATACCAGCGACACCGGCGCCGACTACTACCACATCGGTTTCCGTATCTCCCGGATTCTCAATTTTAAGTGGCACAGCTTTCAATGCGCTGATGGTTTCAGAGGAAGCATTCGCATTCTCCAACGCCTTTACCACCGCATTTGTCATTGCCCGGCTGGAAATCGTTGCTCCCGTAACAACATCTGCAAGGCTCTGATTGCTGACAATACTTTCAGATAGAATCGGGAATACCTTTTCACCCACATGATAGGTCTCTTCATTTTCTCCTACGGTCACAGCAAGAATCGTATCCTCATCCACCTCAACACTCACATGGATCGTGCCATGATACCCCGGCGCAGTTCCCTCATAAGTGCCGGGCATATACAGCCTCTCGGCCGAGGCAGCGCCGACAATCATCATAACAGTCAGCAGCACAACACAAATTTTTTTCATATGTCACCCTCCTTTTAATCAAAGCTCCGGTTCTGCCAGTTATAGATATTGTAGGGGATATAGTAAATTGAATGTCAATCTCATTTTCTTCTTAATTTTTTCATCATCTTCAGTGACAAATTCGCCTAAATAAAGTAAAATATCTGAAGAATATTTAGTTGTTCATTCGATTGGCGTAAGAATAACAAACATGAAACATTATAGTATCTATAATCTTTTGAGAGGATATCGACATGAAGATTGGTCAGTTTGCAGATACTCTGGGAATACCGAAGGCAACCATTCGGTATTACGAAGCCCAAGGGCTTATCTCTTCTTCTCGAGATGCAAACAATGCATATCGTGAATACACGGTATGGGATATGTTTGGCCTCATGGATTGTCTGCGAATGCGCGAATACGGTTTCTCTCTTCAAGAAAGCGTGCTGCTAAATCAAAAAATGTCTCTTGAAGAGATTCTTCCCCAATATCAGCAGCGCGTGCAGAAGATTGCCCGGGAGACAGACCGTCTTATCATGCTTCAAAGTCATCTGGAGCAAGAGATCAAGGAGTTGAAACTTGCCAGTCTGAATATTGGACGTACCTGGTTCGAGTCTTTTGATGAAAAAATCATTTTTCCTATCGCTTATCGCAAAGCCTCAGAAGAATACGATTTGAAAATTGACGATCTGGATGCTTACCATATATGGAATACAAATTTGAGCTTTTTAAAGGGTGCCGTCCTCTATTCTGTTGAACGGCAAGACGGAAAAATTCTGCTGAAAGATGAGATTTGGCCCCTGATGATCTCTCGCAGCGACTTCATTCGCCTGTCTCTGCCCATGTCCGACGCAATGTCAGTATTACCTGCGCACACGGGCCTTTGCTCGATTGTTGATCTGGGCATGAGAGGAAACATGTCCTCCTCTATCTTTGATCCTTTGCTCAGAGAAGCCGGTTCTGTCCGATTGGATTTGCTGGATGATCAGGTTTATGGTATCATTCTTAGGCGCATCACCACAGATGGCATTCTGCATCGTTACGTAAAGCTTGTGATTCCTTTAAAATAGGGATAGCACTTCTTCCCATTCCTTCCATACAATCGATATACCTCTGCACTGCGAAAACCCTTAGTCCCGTCGAATCTCGATCAATCATCATTTAAAATGTGTGGCCGTCTTCAATCGCCACTTTTCGCTCGCCGAGGACGGCATGATCGAGGCGCTGGAGCTGGAAGACCCGGATTTCTTCATGTTGGCCGTTCAGTTCCACCCCGAATGGCATGTGGACGACGGCTCTGACGAGTTCCTGTCGTTCTTCACCATGCTGATGGATGCCGCCGCGGCTGGGAACTGATTGCGCCTCCGCGCATCATCGCGGCATGCGGACACAAAGCATCGCAAAAGGGGCTGTCAGGCCCACTCCGAACATTCCAAGAAAGCGATCATCTAAGTAGACCAAGCCTTTTACGGGCTCTGACTCAACGCCCTGCCAAAGAAAATCTCTTTGGCCGCCTTCGGGCGCGAATACTTAGCTCTTTCCCAGAATATTTGGATTGTCAGCCTGACAGTCCCTTTCTGTATTTTTTTGCGTTACCCGCTCTGCGCGCCGGAAGCGTCTGCACCCGACGTCTTTTCCCACTCGGTTTTGATCAATTCGAGCGTATCGGGGTCCGCCACCTGCGTCTCCTCCAGGCCGTGATCCTTTTGGTATTTGGCGACCGCCTTTCCGGTCAACGCGCCAAACTTGCCGGAGCGGATGCTGCCGGAATAGTAGCCAAGATCGCGGAGCATCTCCTGGAGGAGGATGACATCCTCGCTTGGCGCCATGTCCTCATAGAGCGTTCCTTCCCAGTAAAAATGCTCCGTTGTCTGATCGCCGCAGAGTGTGCATGTCCTCTCGCGGACACCCTTCATCTTCCCGCCTGGCTCCTTTACGATCACCCATTCATCCCACACATGCTCAAGCTTGTCGATTCTGACCGTCTGCGTCCTTTCGCAGCGCAGGCACACCTGCTCCGAGCTGCCGTAGGCCTTGCAGGTCGGCTCCTTGCTGACCTCAACCTCTTCCCATTCATGGCCGAGCTTGTCAATCCTGACGCTCTTCTTCTTGCCGCAAACCTCACAGGTATACTGGCCCTTGCCATTCGCCGTGCAGGTGGGCTCCTGCACCACGGTCATCTCCCCATACGTGTGGGGCAGCATGTCGATCGACTTCCTGACCCGGGAACCGCATTCCGTGCAATACGTCTGCTGCATCCCCTTCGCGGTGCATGTAGGCTCGGTGATGATCTCCCATTCGCCCGGTGTGTGCGGCAGTTTGGGCAGCTCGCGCTTCTCCCAATGGTCGCATCCCGTGCAGTATCGGAATTGAAGACCCGTCTGTGTGCACGTCGCGCTTCTCTTGGTCCGGTAAGAACCGAACGTGTGATCCACATGATCCTCCGCACAGGCCGCGGACGCGAGCAGCAGTGCCATCGCCGCCAGCACAAGCGCAGCGTATATCCTTCTCTTCATCTTCGCTTTTCTCCCTTCGCCTCATCCTGCTTGCGCGCGTTCAGGCATCGGTCTCCCGCAGGAATGATCGCTGTATATTGTATCATATTCTGGGGATTCTCTCAACACTGAATGACCGCGCAAGCGCTCAAAAGACGGCGCCACAGCAATCGCCATGGCGCCGTCTCCGTAACTCAACGCATCTTCTTTCGTATGTCTTCTTTCTTTTGTATCAACCCTTGACTGCGCCCGCCGTGACGCCGTCCATGAACTGATTCTGTGCCAGGAAGAACACAACCAGGGACGGAATGATGGAGATCAGCGAGACCGCCATCACGCGGTTCCACGCGAAGCCGCTGTCCGCGTCCATGCTCATGCGCACGAACAGCGTCGCCGGATAGCGCGCCGGGGAGTTGACATAGAGCAGCGGCCCCATGAAGTCGTTGGACGACCACATGAACTGGAACAGGCCCGCGGACACCATGGCCGGCCAGAGCATCGGCACCAGCACGAGCACGAGCGTCTGCATGATGTTGCAGCCGTCGATCTTCGCGGCCTCATCGAGCTCACGCGGGATATTGCGCATGAACTGGATGAGCATGTAGACGAAGTACGTCTCCTGCGCGAAGAGGGTGGGCACGATCAGCGCGAGATAGTACGGCGAATCCACCCAGCCGAAGTTGCGGTACATCAGGAACTGCGGGATGTTGAGCACAACCTGCGGGAGGAACAGCGTCGCCATCAGCAGCGCGAACAGCGCGTTGCGGCCGCGGAACTTGAAGCGGCCGAAGCCATACGCCGTCACCGTGGAAGAGATGACGGTGAAGAGCATTTTCGGGATCACATACTTGTACGTGTTGCCCATCGCGCGCCAGATGTTGATATCTCCGCCGTAGTCGTTCATCGCAGCGCGGTAGCCGTCAAGCGTCGGGCGCGCCGGAATCAGGCTGAGCGTGGAGAAGATTTCGTTGTTATCCTTGAACGTGGCGCTGACCATCCACAGCAGCGGATAGACCATGAACGCGCCGACGGCAATCAGGATGACATAACGGATGGTGGTGCTCATCATGTGCTGTACCTTCAGGTTCGATCTGTTGAAGATAAAGCGATAGATCACGATAAACAAGATGAGCGCGCCCAGCATCAGGTAGAAATTCCTGATCTGGCCGATGGAAGCGGAAATGCCGGTGGCCGTCGTCATATCGACGGTGCCGCCATAGAAGCCCAATCCCAGAAGCACGATGCTCAGGACGAGGAAAATGATCATGGCAATGCTCATATCTTAGCCCCTCCCATCGTCATCAGAATAGTAGACCCACTTCTTCTGGCTGGTGAACGCGATGATCGTAAAGAACATGACGATCACGAACATCACCCACGCCATAGCGGAGGACATGCCCACCTTGTAATCCTTGAAGGCGGTATTGTACACGATCAGGGAGATCAGCGTCGTCGCGTTGCGCGGGCCGCCGTTGGTGATGATGTACGGGCCGTTGAATTCCTGGAAGGCCTGCACGAGCAGCGTCACCAGATTGTAGAAGATAATCGGGGAAATCAGCGGAATCGTGATGGAGATGAACTGACGCGCCTTGCTCGCGCCGTCGATGGACGCCGCCTCGTACAGATCCTCCGACACGCCCTTGAGCGCCGCCAGGAAGAGCACCATCGTCGAGCCGAACTGCCATACGCGCAGCAGGCAGATGATGAACAGCGCCCAGTTCTTTTCCGCCAGGAAATTGATGGAGCTGAAGCCGAGCATCGCCAAAATGGTGTTGACCACGCCGTCGGACTTGAACAGCGCCTTCCACAGCACCGCGATCGCCACGGAGCCGCCCAGGATGGACGGCACATAGTACGCCGTGCGGAACAGGCCCACGCCCTTGATCTTGAAATTCAGAATATAGGCGATGAACAGCGCGAAAATCAGCTTAAGGGGAACCGTCATGAACGCGTAGATAAACGTCACCTGGAGTGCCTTGACATTCTTGGTCTTAGTGAACGCGTCGATGTAGTTCTGGAAGCCGACGATATTCTGAACGCCCTTAAACAGATCGTAATCGGTAAAGCTGTAATACAGCGAGGAAACGAACGGATACAGCTTAAAGATGCAGAAACCGATCAGCCACGGCAGGATCAGGAAAAAACCCATGTATCCCTGCTCGAGCTTGCTCAGGCCGCGACGCTTTCTCAGGTCGCCCCGAGTCGTGGAAGACCCTCCCGTCTTCGTCATTGGATCTCCCCTCCTATTCTCTAGTCTTAGGTAGCGTGAAAACCAAAGCGGCCGGATTCGAGTCCGGACCGCTTCGGAATCAGGTCAGTTCAGCGCGTCAGTCCGCGTTCAGCACCTCGGTGATGCCGTCCACGAGGATCTCAGCCGCCTCCTCGATGGAGTAATCCTGATAGGACAGGCCGTCCATCGCGTCATAGTACACGCCGTCGCTGTTCTTGAGCGCGGCCGCCTCAAACTTGGGATCGAGCGCGTTCTGGCACCAGGCAAGCACCTTGGCGTTCGCCTCGGCGACCTTCTCATTGAGCAGGCCGTCGGCCAGGCAGATCTCATTGGCCTTGGCAGAGAGCGGGATGCCACGCTCGCTCTTCATGAGCTTGGCGCCCTCCTCGCTGTTGAGCAGGAACTCGATCAGCTTCGCAGCGGACTCCTTGTCGGCCGCGGTATTGGAGATGGCCAGCGCAAGGGAAACCTTGGTGTAGCCGCCCTGGTACTCGCCCATGTCGGTGAAGTAGTCGCCCACGATGAACTCCTGGCCCTCGTTCAAAGCGGATTCAAATTTGGAAGCGGAGGAGTCCCACTCGAAGATGCCGGCATACTTGCCTTCCATCCACTTGGGGTTCTTATCGAGGGAATCGGCGCCGTCGCCGGCCAGCGTCGGGGAGGTCGGGCAGACGTGGTTGTCCTCCAGGCTCTGGATGAAAGCCAGGCCCTCGGCGATCTCCTCAGCGGTGTAATTGAGCGTGTTGTCGACCACCCAGTCCTTGCCGTAGACGCACTCAAGATAGTAGACCATCAGGATCATCTTGTCGTACGCGCCCAGAGCGATCGGGTAGTAGTCATCGCCGAGCTTCTCGGCGAAGATCGGGCCGGCGGCCATCAGATCGGCCAGGCTCTTCGGGGTGTCAAGGCCGGCCTTCTCAAAGGTGGTCTTGTTCCAGTAGAAGATACGGCCGGTCATGGACACCGGGATCGCCAGCAGCTGGCCGTCGACGGTGCACTGAGCCAGCGAGTTCGCATTGAACTGGGTCAGATCGATGATGTCGGCCACCTGGTTGAGGTCATAGAACTTGGAATTGCCCTGGGCATCCACGAAGGAGTAGAGCCAGTTCCAGTTGACCTGGTTGACATCAAATGCGGAATCAGACGCGAAGTACTGGCTCATCTTGTCCTCCCAGCCAGTCCAGGCGCTGTAGGTGCTGGTGACCTCGATGCCGGTAGCCGCCTCAAAGGCGTCAACCGCGGCCTGGGTCGCCTCGTGGCGGGAGTCGCCGCCCCACCAGGAGAAGGTCAGGGAGCCTTCGGCAACCGCGGCGACAGCGGTCAGAGCCAGCGCCATGGTCAGAAGGCAAGCGATAAACTTTTTCATAGGATTCGCGCTCCTTTTTCATAAAGTTGCCGGTTATCCGGCGCGAAGAGGCTTTGTCCGCCCCTTTCAGCCAACGAGAACCGCACAGCGCAAATTCATCATCTGAACCGTGCACGATCATTATAATTTTTTGTATCAATTATGTCAAGTGCACAAGAGCAAGATAAAATTTTTATGCAAAAATTTGTTAGGTTGAGCGATTAACCCCATTTCTTTTCCTTATACTTCCGCACATGCGCAGGCCATCAGGAAGGGCGCCGTGCCCTTGGTGTCGCCGCTGCACACCGTCTCGGTGACATAATACTCATAGGTTCCGCTGCGGTAGGGCGTGCCACCCAGGCCCGCCACCTTGCAGATGCGGGTGAGCTCCGGATAGCCGTCCGCAGCGGTAACCACGTTCTTCTCCCACAGCGCATCCATGCTCTCGCCGGCCATCTCCAGGGCCTCCCGGCCGGCAAGGCCCAGACGCGCGCCCTCGCACAGACCGTAGATGAACATCGCAGAGCAGGAGGATTCCGCATAGTTCTCCTCGCTTTCGGGCCTGTCCATCACCTGATGCCAGAGCCTGTCGCTGCCGCGCGCCGCCATCACCGCCGCGAGCAGGGATTTCATCTGCGCAGCGATGCCGTCATAGCCCGGATGATTCTTGGGCAGGCTCATGAGCACATCTGCGTGCGCCATCACAAACCAGCCCATCGCGCGCCCCCAGACATGCGGGGAGCGTCCCGTCCCGGGATCGGCCCAGCGCTGCTCACAGGCGCTGTCCCAGGCGTGGGCATGCAGGCCGCTTTCAAGCCGGGTCTTTTCAAAGATCAGCTTCATCTGGCCGACCGCCAGATCGGCCCACTCCATCTCGCCAAAAGCCGCCGCAAATTCCACCAGGAACGGGCAGGCCATATAGATGCCGTCCAGCCACATCTGCTGCGGATAGATCGCCTTGTGCCAGAAGCCGCCCTCCGGCGTTTTGGGCTGGGTTTTGATCTGCTCGATCAGTCTGCGGCATGCCTTCTCGTATTTCGCCTCTCCCGTCGCCTTGTACATGCGCAGCGCCGTGCGCCCCATACAAATCATGTCGAGATTCTGCTTCTCCGGCTCATAGGTCAGGATCTCGCCCGCCTCTGTCACATATTTGTCCACATTGGCTTTCGCCGCGTCAAAGAAGCGCTTATCCCCCGTCTTCTCAAACACGTCCACCCACGCCTTGGTGATGATGCCGCGCTCGTAGCACCAGTGATAGTCGTACTCCTGCTCGCGCGCGAGCGTGCCCTCCCCCGCCCAGATGGTCTTTTCAAACTTCATGTTCCTTCTCCTTTCCGCATGTTGTTACTAAAAACGCTCCGGAAGGAGCGCTTATACCGCTGAAAAAAAGCTTCTCTCTCCCCGGAGGGAGAGAAACGCCGTGGTTAGAAAAAACAAACCTTGCCACACATGACGCCGTGTGCAGGCCGGACGCCCCGGAATAGGGGCGCCTACTGCGCATCCCTGAGTGTGATTTCCTCGCCCTCCGCGCCGATGATGCGCAGATCCGTCATATGCAGACCGCGCACATGCTCGGCGGTCAGGCCGGCAAGCGTGACGGGCCGCTGCACCGCATTCATGACGGGATAATCCGGCTCACTCTTCACCAGATGAATCTGTGTGTTGACGATGCTGATGTCGGAAAGCGGCGCCTCCGGCAGGCCATACAGGCAGGCCGCGGCGCTGCGCGCGCCGGTCACCACGATATCCGCCATGCGGATGCGGCGCACATGCGGCGTGCCCTCGTCCACGGGCTGCGCCTGCGGATCGGAGACGATCGGTTCCTGTCCCCCCTTGCCGCAGAAATACATCAGGTTGATCACCAGCGGACAGAGGACGTCGTTCATCACGACACCCGTGACCGACACATCCTCCACCGCGCCCCCGCGCCCCCGGCGGGACTTGATGCGGATACCGCGGTCCGTGCCGTCAAACACACAGCCGGAAATGGCCACGCGGCGGATACCGCCGCTCATCTCGCTTCCCAGCACGACGCCTCCATGGCCGTGCACCATCGTACAGCCGGTGACGGTGATGTTCTCGCACGGGACGGCGCGCTCGGCGTCCTCGGTGCCCGCCTTGATGGCGATGCAGTCATCGCCCACGTCGATGTGGCAGTCGCTGATGCGCACGTTCCGGCAGCTTTCGGGATCGATGCCGTCGGTATTGGGCGAATCGGACGGATTGACCACCGTCACGCCGCGCACAGAGACATTCTCGCAGCGCAGCGGATGAATCGTCCACGCCGGGCTGTTCTGCACCCTGAAATCGCTGAGCAGCACGCGCTCGCAGTCCTCAAAGCAGATGAAGCACGGGCGGGCGATTTCCATTTCTCCCGCGCGGAATGCCTCCCACCACCTTGCGCCCCGGCCCTCAAGCGTGCCGCGGCCGGTGACGGCGATATCCCGGGCATCCCTGGCGTAGAGCAGCGGACGGTAGCTCGGCTGCTCATATCCCTCCCAGCGCGTGCGGATGACGGGATAGGCGTCAAACGCATCGGTGAAGCGCAGCACGGCGCCCGGCTCGAGATGCAGCTCCACGCCGCTTTTCAGCACGAGGCCGGCCGTTTCATACTCGCCGGCGGGCACGATTACGCGGCCGCCGCCCTGCTCCGCCGCCGCGTCAATGGCACGCTGGATCGCGTCCGTCGCATCCGCTCCGCACCGCGCGCCGTATTCAGTAATGACCATAGCTTGTCCTCTCTTTGGCTCAGCCGAGGTTCTCACCGTTCTCGATGGCTGTAATCTGGTCGATGCGGCGCTGATGGCGTCCGCCCTCAAAGCCCGTCGTCAGCCAGATTTCCGCGATCATCCTTCCCAGCTCCGCACCGACGACGCGCGCACCCATGGCGAGCATGTTGGCGTCGTTGTGCATTCGGGACATCTTGGCGGAAAAACAGTCCGAGCACGCCACACAGCGGATGCCCTTCACCTTGTTGGCCGCGATCGAGATGCCAATGCCCGTGCCGCAGCACAGAATGCCGCGATCGCACTCGCCGCAGGCGACCGCATTGGCCGCGCGCTGGGCAAACACCGCGTAATCGCAGCTGTCCGCGGTCAGCGTGCCAAAGTCCCTGTACTCGAGATTCATGCTGTCAAGCAGCGCCATGATCTCCCGCTTGAGCGGCAGCCCGGCGTGATCGCTTCCCAGTGCAATCATGTTGTCTCCTCCTCATACTTGATCGCCGCATCCGGGCGATGATGTGCCTCAGTCGATAAAATCCTCCGGCCGCAGCGGCCCGCGTTCCCCACCGCCGCTCTCCTCCTGCGCCTCGTGCTCCGCCGTGTGGTCAGTAAAGACAAGACGGTGCAGATCCTCGCGGCTGACCACCGTATTGGTGCCCATGCAGGCGCGGCAGCGATAGAGACAATCCGGGCAGACGCAGCCCAGATCGAGGCTTTCGGCCTGAATCATATACGTTCCGCATTGCGGACATCCGCATCTCATCTGAATCCCCCTTACCGCGTCGGCAGCCTCTTATGGGTAAAGGCACGCCGGCCCTGCGCAAAATCCGCCACAATATCCCCATGACCGCGCAGGATGTACTTGTAGGAGCACAGCCCCTCCAGGCCCATCGGCCCGCGTGCATGGATCTTGCCCGTGGCCACGCCCACCTCCGCGCCAAAGCCATAGCGATAGCCGTCCGCAAAGCGCGTGGAGCAATTCTGATAGACACCGGCGGAATCCACCAGCGCAAAGAAACGCTGCGCCGCCGCGTCATCCTCCGTCACGATGCAGTCCGTGTGATGCGAGCCGTAGCGGTTGATGTGCGCAATGGCCTCGTCGACCGAATCGACCGCGCGAACGCTGATCACGTAATCAAGATATTCCGTTCTCCAGTCCTCCTCGGCCGCCGCCGAGCAGGGAATGCCCGCCGCTGCCACGGCCCTCTGCGCACGCGCATCACACCGCAGCGCGACGCCCGCCTCCACGAGCGCCTTCGCCACCCCGGGCAGCACCGTTTCAAGCACATCCCTGTGCACGAGCAGCGTCTCCGCCGCGTTGCACACCGCGGGATACTGCGTCTTCGCGTCCACCGTCACGCGCACGGCCGTCTCCGCGTCGCAGGCCGAGTCGATGTACACGTGACAAATGCCGTCGCTGTGGCCAAGCACGGGGATGCGGCTGTTCTCCATAATGTAGCGCACAAAGGCGTTGGAACCGCGCGGGATGATCAGGTCGATGGCATCATCCATCTTCAGCATGCCGTTCACGTCCTCGCGCGTCGTCAGCAGGCCCGCCCATCCCTGCGGCAGCCCGGCCTCCACGCTGGCCTCCTCCAGCGCCGCAAACAGCGCCGCGTTGGAATGCAGCGCCTCGCGCCCGCCCTTGAGCAATACGGCGTTGCCGCTCTTGAGGCAGAGCCCGCCGATCTGGATCAGGGCGTCGGGCCTCGACTCAAAGATCACGCCCACCACGCCGATCGGGCACGCCACCCGGGTGAGCACGAGCCCATCCGCCAGCTCGGTGCGCAGCTGTTCATGGCCGATGGGGTCATCCATGGCCGCCAGCTCCCGCAGTCCCTTGCAGACATCGCGCAGCTTGCCCTCGTCAAATCTGAGTCGCTTGAGCGCGGGCGCGGCCAATCCCTCCCGGCGCGCCGTCTCAAGATCAATGGCGTTGGCCGCAAAAATCGCCTCGCGGCGGGCCTCCAGTGCGTCAGCCACGGCCAGCAGCGCCCGGCCGCGCACCTCGGCGGACGAAGCCGCCAGCGCATAGCTCGCCTGCTTGGCCGCCCTGGCGATCATCCCGGCGTCTCTCTCTTCCTTACTCATAAATCTCCTTCTGAAGCAGCGCAGCCGCCTCCTCGTCCGTCATGGCGCTGTCGATGAGCACCTCGCGGCGGTCCGTGCCCGCCTGCACGGCGCTTGCCAGCGTCACCGCCTGCATCACGTTCAGGTTGGTATCCATGGAGGCGAGCAGCTTGCTGCCCAGGCCCATCATGTCCATGATATTGCCGCTGTGCAGCCCCTGATAGAGCAGCTGCATCAGCGCATCATAGCCGCGGCTGCGCGCCGGGGAATCGCCGTCGAGCTTCAGGCGCACATAGGTGAGCACCTCCTCGCCCTCCAGGTCGTTGCCGCCCGGCTCAAGCCCCAGCGCGGCAGCCTCCTCGTCATTGAGCTCAAAGTACAGGTAATCCACCGCGTCCACCAGCTCCGGCAGGCTCGTGATATCCAGCGCGACGTAGGTGCCGATATTCAGCCCCAGCAGCTGGTTGAGCGTGCGCGCAACGAGGAAGCCCCGGCTCTTTTCCTCGCCCAGCATATACACGCTCCCCATCGGCACCGTGCCCTCCTCGGGAATCCCGACCTCGCGCGCGCAGTCGACGCGCGTCATCACGGAACGGCCCGTGCGGCTGTTGATCGAGGCGATCATCATGGCGTCCGTGGTGTCTCCGTCCTGCATGAGCACCAGAATGTTGCTCACGTTCTTGTCAAGCTCCGTGTTCTGCGCCAAATCCTTCTTGGTTACGGTGATTTCCGCCGGCGCGGGAACGGCGCCGAGCACCAGCACCGCCAGCACGGCAAGCAGTGCAATGGCTTTTTTCCTCATGATATGCTCCTTCCGGTCAAATGCAGCCCATATGGGGTAAAACGCGCGCCGTCACTTCTTTTTGAAGATGACCATCTTGGAAAAGACATAGTTGACGATGATGACCACAATGTTGACAACCAGCTTCATCACGAGATCGTTGAAGTGCAGCATCTCCACCGTGATATACATCAGCACCGTCTCCAAGCCCAGGGACACCAGGCGCATCGCGAAAAAGCTTCCGGCCTCCCGCAGAAGCGCCGGCACGCCGTCGCAGTGCGTGTGGAAGACGAACGCCTTGTTGACCGCATAGCCAAAGGCGACGGCCACCACCCAGGCCACCCACGTGCCCGGCAGGGTATCCAGGCTCAGCAGCCGCGTGGCGACAAAATAAACGACGTAATTGACCAGCGTGGTGGCCACGCCCGCGAAGAGATACGTGACCAGTTCCGTGTTATTCCAGAGCTTTTCGCAAATCCCGCCAAGCTTGGGCGAGATCCTGCCGATCAGGCGGATGACCGCACGAGCCAGCGCGTCGATCCATGACCAAATCAATTTCATATTCATTTCCTCTTTGTTTCGTTCATCGGTATGTTTTTCACGGCCGCGCCTGCAAACAGGCGCTCCAAATCCATGATGATTATAACACGACAACTGTGCGGGGTCAATCCAAGCGCCCGATTTGAATCACCGGCGAAAAATGCAGTGATTGATCGTTCAACCCGGCACGCATCCTGCATCTTCGGGCGCGACCGGGCTTCGCCGTCCCGCTTTTTTTGCGATTTTGCACGAATCGCTGCAAGTGCGCCATCCGTAAATTTCTGTTTTTTCTCCCTTTTTTCCGTCTCTTGTTCCGCCCAAACGCGAAATCCCTCATAAAAAAACCGTGAGCGCTTGAAAAATCCGCTGCTTTCCCGTATAATCAGCGATTGAGAATATGTAAGCGGAGGCGACCTATCATGGAAAATCCGATCATCTCCTGGCTGTTTGAAACCGACGCCGTGCGCGTCTGCCCCGAGGGGCAGCCGTTCTGGTACACGTCCGGCAAGCTCGGGCCGTTCTACATCAACACGCAGTTCCTCTACGGCAGCGAAGCCGCGGCCAACCGCCTGCTCGGCGTCATCGAGGAGGCCTGCGCGGGCGATAAACTCGCATTTTACGGCAAGGTGTGGGCGGATATCGAGGCGCAGCTCGCCTCCTGCCCCATCTACGCGCAGCTGATCGATCTGCTCTGCGACGCCGCCAGGGCGCTTGACGCGGATTTCGTCTCCGGCGGCGAGCGGCGCGATTTTTTCTTCTCCATGCCCGTCGCCCGAAAGCTGGGGCTGGGCCATCTGTCCATCTTCAAGGATCTGTCCACCGTCTACACCGATGCAAGCGGCGTGAGCATGCCCTCCATGCAGGCGGGCCTGGCCGGCAAGCGCAGCGTGCACATCGCCGATCTCATCACCGTCGCCTCCTCCTACGTGCGTGCGTGGATTCCCGCGGTTGAGGCGCTGGGCGCGAAGATCGCCTATTCGCTGGCCGTCGTCGACCGCGATCAGGGCGGCGCAGAGATCCTCGCGGACGCGGGCTGCCCGCTGACCACGCTGGTCACCATCAAGCCGGCGCTCTTTGAGACGGCGCATGAGCTGGGCCGCATCTCCAAAGAGCAGCTCGCCCTCGTCCTCCACTTCATCGAGGACCCCGATCAGTTCATGCGGGCATTCCTGCTCGCCCATCCGGACTTCCTGGCGCGCGAAATCGCCAAAGGCGGCAAGAGCGCACAGCGCGCACAGCTGTGCATCAGCAGCGGCTTCGCGCCTGACGCCGCGCTGCCCAAGGCATGAAGATCACGCTCCGGCACATAGGAAAAAGCGCAGACGACCTGCGCTTTTTCATTCTATGCAGCGGCCGGCACGCGGGCGGCATCACCGTCCACAGCGTGTGCGGCACGCGCTTCTCCTATGGCATCGCCGTCGTGCCCGCCATGCGGCGCCGGGGAATTGCCCGCGCCGCGCTGACGCTGCTCTTTGAGCGCATGCGCCGCTGCGGCTTTACCGAGGTCACCGTGCAG
>JAUNJB010000140.1 GCA_030535375.1 Clostridia bacterium
CAGATAGCAAAAATTCAGAACATGCTGATAGGCGCTCATTTGCGTTCAACGCATTATTGAAGCAGACATGTTGAAACCGGGCAGCATGGCCGCTTCTATGATCGGCAACGGAATATATAGCAAAGAGTATCAAAAGGACGGACTTCATTTTCTCACCCCCGCATATCCCGTTATGAGATTCGAAGCTCACTTGTAAATTCCTGCCAACGGCCAGGGGACAAACAGTATCCCCACGAGTGCTGGTTTTAAGCGCACCCCCTGCGTCTGAGCAGATTGACATACGTGTTTCCTTTGTGCACCTTGAAGATGCGGTTTGCTGGGATCAACCGTCAAATCTGCGTCCCCATCCCCTATTTTTGCCAGATTCTTATCAAAATATTGACATAACGCTGCAATAAAGTTATAATCTTTTTATATTCATCTTATCACTTCGGAGGACATCTCATGCTGTATCTCGTTCTGGCTGTTCTCAGCAGCGTTCTGGTTTCCATCATCATGCGCATCAGCGGCAAGCATGCCCGAAACAACCTCACCATGCTCGCCGCCAATTATCTGATGTGTAGCGCAATGGCGCTGTATTATACCGGCGATGTCCATCTCTTTCCGCAGGAGAACGGGCTTTCCTTTGCGCTCGGCCTCGGCATTGTCAGCGGCATATTCTATCTAGGCAGCTTCATCATGCTCCAATGGAATACACATACCAACGGCGTCGTGCTCTCCTCCCTGTTCATGAAGCTTGGCGTTCTCGTGCCGACGTTCATGTCCATTCTGTTCTTCCACGAAATTCCCACCCTTTTCCAGATTTTGGGCATGATAGGCGCAATCGCGGCGATCCTGATCATCAACCTTGAAAAGGGCTCCGGCAAAGCCGCCAGCAGTCTGGGGCTGGTCATCCTTCTGCTCTCCGGCGGTGGAACCGACGGAATGAGCAAAATCTACGAGGAGCTGGGCAGCGCTCCCCTCAAAAATCATTTTCTGCTCTATGCCTTCATCGTCGCGTTTATCCTGTGCGTCGCCCTTTGCCTGATCAAAAAACAGGGAATCACCGGCAAGGATCTGTTTTTCGGGCTGCTCATCGGTGTTCCCAATTACTTCTCCGCCCGCTTCCTGCTGCTTTCCCTGTCCAGCGTACCGGCTGTCGTCGCCTATCCCACGTACTCCGTCGGGTCGATCATCACCGTCACGCTGGCCGGCGTTGCCATCTTCCGCGAAAAGCTCAGCAGGAGACAGCTCATCGCAATGGGCATCATTCTCGTCGCCCTCGTGCTTCTCAACATCTGACAGACGCCATCTGACAGATACCGCAAAACCACAATCAACCCTGCATATGAAAAAGCATGCCGTGCTCGCTGTCCGGTTTTTCGCGCAATTTTCCATAGGTTAATAAAGCGGCCGGTTGCCGCTCACCTCTCTCGAAAAATGCGTAAAAATCGCCCTATTGGGGCGAAGGCGGCCGATTTTTACGCAATTTCCTGTAAAGTGAAAGAGGATTGGCGGGCCAGAGTGATCCGGCCCGCCAATCCTTTGATGAAGCGATGTCAAAACCATGTGAAGAAAAAGTACGTTGCGCCGCAAATTGCGCCAATGACCAGCATGATCGGCAGAATGAAGCTGAAAAGCCCTGCAATCACAATCGCCAGCAGGTCTCCCTTTTCGAGCTCAAGGTTCTGCTCAAATCCGCGCCGGTTCTTATTGTCAATCTCTTTGCGGAATTCAAGACGCGCCTGCCGCCTTGCCTTCATTTTCTCCAATAACGACATTTTTCACCCTCACATGCCTTTCTATGTGTTCTGCACGCGCGGATCATATCTTTTCACGCGCAGAAACACGGACAGAATGATGCACAGCAGATAGGTCGCCGCTGTGACGCCGATGACCTGATGAATCGTCCATCCGTACAGATCCACCAGATCGCCCAGAATAGCCGGCGCAGCCGTTCCCCCGATCAGACAGGCCACGCCGAGAATCACGCCGTTTGAAAAGCCGTGCAGCCGTTCCGGAAGGGCATAGCGCGGAATCATGTAGGTAAACAACGTGACGGTCGCGCCGCCCGCGCCGCCCAGCAGCGCCAGAACAACTGCGGAAAACATCGTCCCCGACATCAGCAGAACGACTGCCGGCGCTATCCACGCCAGAATAAAGGTGACGGCCATCACCTTCTGCACGGGAAAGCGATCCGCCAGAACCGGAACGATCAGCGAGATTGGCAGATACGCGATCCCACCGACGGAAATGAAAAATGACTTCGTCGCAGAATCAAAGCCCATCACATCCGTATAATACAGCGGTCGGAACACGCTGATAGAAAGGTTGGAAATCGTCTCCAGGATGCCGATGAAAAAGCACATCACGAAAACCTTGGAACCGGCACATTCCCGAACTGTCTTCAGAAAACTGCCCTTTTCTCCCCTGGGCGCCGTCTCGATCTTCACCTCTTTCACGGTGAACAGGCACAGCACGCCCAGCAAAAGGATGGCTATCCCCGTGAAGCGAAAGGCCGTATTCCAGCGAAAGCGCTCCGACATGTAGAAATAATAGATCGGTCCGATGAACAGGGAAATAAGCGAAGAGCCGAGACTGATGATTCCTGAGCGCGTTCCGTATTCATCCCGGACGAGATTCCTTTCGATGATGGCCAGCATGAACGACATCGAGCCGCCCTGAAACATGCCGGTGGCCAGCCGGCAGGCCACCAGTTGCGCATAGCTGGTCACCAGGGACGTGCAGACCGAAACCACGCCGACCATGACGGTCATCACGGCAATCAGGATTTTTCTCTGCGATACACGGGAGGAAATGACGCCGGCGGCAATACAGGAGAGACTATAGGATAAATAATAGTAGGAACTCAGTTTCGAATACTGACCATTTGTAATGCCAAGCTGAGCGATCAGCTTTTCCGACATATATGTCAGTCCGGCGCCATCCAGCGTCTTCATGCCCAGAATCAGCAGGAACAGCGCCGTAATATAATTCGCATACCAAAGCTTTCTCTTATCCATATTCTTCCCGCATTCCTTTCCTTCTTCCGATGGGCGATTCTACTTTTTCTTCTGAATCTCGTACATATGATGACACGCGGCGAAATGGTTGGGCGACACTTCCTTCCACGCAGGCACCATCTGGCGGCAGAGCTCTGTGCAGTAATCGCAGCGGGTATGAAATTTGCATCCCTTGGGCGGATTGACCGGGCTGGGGATGTCGCCCTCCAGAATGTGCAGTTCTGCATCTCGGGACTCCACGGTCGGAATGGCCGCGATCAGCGCCTGCGTGTAGGGATGCATGGGATGATCAAAAATATCCTGCGAGGGCGCAAGCTCCACCATATTGCCCAGATACATGACGCCGATACGATCCGAAATGTATTTGACGACGGATAAATCGTGCGTGATGAACAGATAAGTCAGGTTCGACTGCTCCTTCAGATCCTGGAGCAGATTGATGATCTGGGACTGAATCGAGACATCCAGCGCGGAAACAGCCTCGTCGCAAACGACGAACCTTGGCCTGACCGCCAGCGATCTGGCTATGCCGATACGCTGTCTCTGTCCACCGGAAAACTGATGCGGGAAGCGATGCAGGAAATACGGCTGAAGGCCGCACTGATCCATGATTTTAAGCACCTCGGCCTGCATGCGGTCGGTTTCCTTGACGAACATGTGGTGCGTCTTCATGCCGGTTCCGATAATATTGCCGACCGTCATGCGCGGGTTCAGGGAAGAATAGGGATCCTGGAAGATCATCTGCACATCCGAGCGCAGCAGGCGCATTTCGTTGTACGTCAGGCGCGCCAGGTCGATTCCACCGTCCCTGTAAGCCTCGGCCTCCTGGAACCTTTGGTCATCCGCGTAAGGCGCTTTGACGGCTTCGATTTCGGCGCGCTTCTTTTCCAGCTCGGCATAAAGCGCGTTTCGCTTCGCGTTCAGCGCGTCCAGCTTCGCCTGGTTGGCCTGAAGCTTCGCCTGAATCCGCTTCTTTCGGATGCCCTCCGCCGCTTCCAAATCGAAGCTCGCGTCACGCACCTTGGCATCCGCCAGCTGAATCTGCTCCAGCATTCCCCGGATTCTGTGGCAGAGCTGGTATTCCTCCTTGAGCAGCTTCACAGCAGCAGTCCGGTCCTCGAAGGTATAAAAGCCGCCCAGAACGGACACGATGTCGTAATATTTTCCCTCCAGCTCCGCCCTCATCATGTTCAACTCGTTGAGCGTGGAAATCTTGTCCTTATGGTCGTCGCTCATCGCGTCGCAGCTCTTTTGAATCTGCGCAATCTTCTCTTCAAACTGGCGATAGTCCGCAATCTGCTTATCAAGGCTGTCAAGCGTCTTGCCGACGTACTGAGGCGCCACCTCTTCCAGCGTCTGCCCGTAATAGAGCGTCTTGCCCGCCGTCTGCCTGTTGAGCTGGAGCAGCGTCCGCCCAAAGGTCGATTTGCCGCAGCCCGACTCGCCGACCAGGCCGAAGGTTTCGCCCTCCATAATATCAATGGAGATACCGTCGTTCGCTTTGCAGTAGCGGCCCTTGCCAACAGGAAAATACTGCTTCAGGTTCACAGCCCTGATCAGAACCTTTTTCTCTTCACTCATGGCGAACCTCCTTGAGCGGATAATGACATCTGATCATATGCCCCGGCTCAATCTCCTTGTATTCCGGCTCGATCTCGCGGCATTTGTCGGACGCATACCTGCATCTCGTGCAGAACTTGCAGCCCTTGGGCAGATCCAGCGGATGCGGTACGGAGCCGGGAATGATGGACAGTCTCGTGTTCACCGGCGTATCCAGCCTGGGGATGGAGCTCATCAGCCCTTCCGTGTAGGGATGCTGATACGCGGAGGTTCCGTCGAAGATGACATTGACCGAGGCCATCTCCACAACCTGACCGCAGTACAGAACGGCCACGTCGTCCGCCATCTGATTGATGACGCCCAGGTCGTGTGTGATGAACATGATGGCGGTTCCCTTTTCCTTTTTCAGTTCGTTCATGAGCTTGAGAATCTGCGCCTGAATGGTCACGTCCAGGGCGGTTGTCGGCTCGTCCGCAATCAGCAGCTTGGGCTTGCAGGCGAGCGCCATGGCGATCATGATGCGCTGGCGCATTCCGCCGGACAGCTCAAAGGGGTATTGCTTCGCCACGATTTCCGGATTCGGAATCTTGACATCCTTGAGCATGTCGATGACCTGCTCCTTCGCTTCCTTTTTATTCATCCCCTGATGAACCATCACCGGCTCCATCAGCTGCTTCTCCACCGTGAAGACCGGGTTCAGGCTGGTCATCGGCTCCTGAAAGATGACGGAAATATCGTTGCCGCGCAGCTTATACATTTCGTCGATCGAGATATGCGACACGTCCCGTCCGTCGAAGATGATCTCTCCCGAATCAATGTAACCGTTGCCGTCGATCAGATGCAGGATGCTCATGGCGCTGACGGATTTGCCCGATCCGGACTCTCCCACAACGCCCAGGGTTTTTCCGGCCTCCACGCTGTAGGAGACGCCATTAACCGCTTTAACGATTCCCTTTTTTGTTTTAAAGAATGTATGAAGGTCTTTTAATTCAAGTAACGGCATGGAAGCACCTCCTTATCGCTCCAAGGACTTCGGATCGACGGCGTCGCGCATACCATCTCCCATCAGGTTGATGCTGATGGTCGTGATACCAAAGATCAAAGCGGTAAATACCCATCTCCACCAATAGAGCTGAATGACCGTGGAATCGTTCGCGCCCTTGAGCATATTGCCCCAAGTCGGCGTCGGAGCGACAATGCCAAAGCCCAGATAGGACAGGCTGGATTCCGTCAGCATGCAGGTCGCAAAGCTGAGGGTTGCGGTCACCAGAAGCTGGGAGAGGATGTTGGGCAGAATCTGCTTGAACATGATGCTGCTTTCCTTCTCGCCCATCGCCCTGGCTGCGACGATGTATTCGTTTTCACGCGCCTGAAGCACCTGCGCCCGGACGATGCGGAAGCTCGTCGGCCAATACAGGAAGCCCTGAATCACCATGATGAGATACATGCGCGCCTCCTGAGAGATGCGCGAGCCGATGACAGTGGATAGAATCATCGCCATCGGCAGGAACGGCAGGGAATTGACGACCTCCGCCAGACGGCTGATGATCAGATCGATCCAGCTTCCGAAGTAGCCGGAAAGCAGCCCGAAGATGACCCCGATAATCAGAGAGATGATCACCGATACGGCGCCGACCGTCATGGTCACCTTGCCGCCGTTGATAATGCGGTTCAAAACATCGCGGCCCAGCTCATCCGTGCCGAACAGATACCCTTTCAGACCCCAGGTATAGAGCTCGCCAGTGGTTGAAATGACGTAATTCTGATAATATCCGACGGAAACAACCGCAGCCTCCGCCTTTCCTTCCGCCAGATCCGCCGGGATGTCGCACTGGCCATGCGTGTTGTTGCCCCATGCAATATAGGTGCCGTCCTCGCACTCGGCGACGTAGTGGTATCTGCCTCCGTAGAGTTTTATGATTTTGGAATCATGCTCAGGGATCCTGTTTTCTCCCCTCGCCGGATTGCCCCAGACGACAACCGTTCCGTCCTCCTTGAGTGCGGCAGCCGTATACGCCGTCGCAGCCACCTGAACGACGCCGGATTCCAATCCATCGGGCACGTTGGAGAGCAGAGCGGAGGTATTGAAGCCCGCGTACACCGCCGCGCCGTCCTTCGTCAGCGCGACATAGCAGTTGTCGGCGAGCGCGACCTGCTCGATATTGCCTTGATAATCCTTCTTCACCTTCAGATCAGTGCCATTGGAATTGCCCCAGAGGACGAGCGTTCCATCCACATCCAGCAGCGCGGAATAATTGTTGCCCGCGACCAGCTGCTTGATCTGATACTCGTCGATTTTTCTGGGGAAATCCAGCTGTCCCAGGCGGTTCGATCCCCAGCCGTAGATCTTTCCGGAGGAATCGACAGCAATCGCGTGATTGGAGCCGACGGCCAGCAGCGCAATATCCGCCTTCTGCACATCCTCCGGCACATCTGCCAGATCGATGATCGAGGTGATGCCCGTCTTGCCCCAGGAGGCGATCTCTCCTGAATCAGTCAGCGCAAACCCGAAGGTCGGGCCCGGCTGAATCTGCGCGATATTCTTCACGATTTCCGACGGAACCTTCATCATGTCGTAGCCCGGAGCGACATTCTGCTGCGTGCCGTCGGTATAGGACAGGTCAAGAGGCGAAAATTGGGGGCCGACCGTCACCAGCAGCAAACACGCCAGGAAGATGATCAGGCCGGACATGGCAAGCCTGTTGTGCAAAAAGCTCTTGAGCATTTGCCTTCCGGGGCTGATAATCTTCTCTTCTGCCAGCCGATCGACTTCCCTGCCGGGGTACATCACACGGTTAACCCATGTGCCGAGAACGGAAAACAGCGATTTCTTTTTCAAGGATAACCCTCCCCTTATTTGCTGACCCTGACCCTCGGATCCACCAACCCGTAGGCGAGGTCGCACAGCAGGATGCCAAGCAGATTGACAATGCAGAAGAACAGATTGATGGCAATCGCCAGCTCGTAGTCCAGCGTGTTAAGCGCGGTCACGTTCAGCGTACCCATTCCGGAGAATGCAAAAGTATCCTCGATGACAACCGAACCGGCGAACAGGCGTGTAAACCAGCTGACAATCTGGGTAATGACCGGAAGGAGCGCGTTGCGCCACGCATGGGAATAGATGACGACCTTCTCCTTGAGTCCCTTCGCGCGCGCCGTGCGGATATAATCCATCGAAAGCACGTCGATCATCGCCGCGCGCACATAGCGAGTCATGGAGCCAAGGTTCGCGGCAACGATGACGATCAGCGGCAGCACATAATGCCACGCTCTGTCCATGACGTCCCTCATGCCGGTATACCCGGCGTTGGCAGAAACCATGCCGCTGACGGGGAACCACCTCAGCTTCACGGCAAACAGGAAGATAAAGATCAGACCGATGATGTACTGCGGGAGACTGTGTCCGACGATCGTCACAACCTGCATACTCTGATCAAAATACGAGCCCTTCTTGACGGCCGTTTTAATGCCCAGCGGAATGGTGATCAGCAGCGTCAGGAACGTAG
>JAUNJB010000141.1 GCA_030535375.1 Clostridia bacterium
CCAAATCCGCCATGCGAACCGCCTCCGAAGCCGCCGCCGCCAAATCCGCCGCGGGAACCGCCTCCGAAGCCGCCTCCAAACCCACCGCCGCGCGGAGGACGGGGCGCCCCGGGGCCGCCAAACCCGCCGCCCATGGGCGGACGCGGGGGCCTGCGGCGGCTTATGCGGTCGCGTCCGCGATCAAACAGCCAGCCGAGGAACAGCATCCTCATGCAGCCGTTGCCGTTCGGCGCCAGCGCGTTCAAAATGACGCTGATGACAAAATAAGCAAAGATGACGCCCAAGATGATATCAAACAAGCTCGTTCGCTCCTCCTGTTCCCAATAATCGTTGGTTTGATAGCTGCCGGAGTAGGATGTCGTCTGAGCGGATGTCGAAAGGGTTTTGCCCTGTGCCTTGGCCAGATATTGGCAGACATCCTGATACAGCGCGACCATCCCCTCGGCAAACCGGTTGTCTGCGAAGTAATCGATGTTCTCGTCGATCAATTCACCGCACTTGCTGCCGCTCATCACGCGGTCGAGGCCCGTGCCCGTGCCGATCTGAATCTGGCGGTCGCCGCGCGCGAGCAGCACGACCACGCCGTCATCATCGCTGTCCGAGCCGATGCCCCAGGTATTGATCAGATCGGTGGCATAATCGCCCGCATCCATGCCATCGAGGAAGTCCACCACCACCGCGATCACCTGGTTGCCGGTAGCTCTTTCCAGCGCCTCGCCGTAACGGGCGATCTGCTCCATATCGCTGCTTGAGAGCACGGAGCCGCTGAAATCGTATGCGTAGGTGAATTCAGACGGTTTATCGGGCACGCCCGCCAGCGCGCCCGCGGCCAGCCCCACCATCAGCAGGGTCAGGCAAAGCGCAATCCACTTTTTCATTCTTCCAATTCCTTTCGCGACGAAATGTCGTCCTCCTCGGCCTGAAGCCGCTCCTCTTCCTCCTGAATATGCGCGTAAAACCCGCCAATGTGATGCGCGGCAATCGCCGCCGCGATGCCCAGCGCCGCAATGACGGCCACCGCGATGATGGCCACAGCCGCCAGCGCCTCAGGCGAGCTTTTTGCTGCCTCAATGACGAGCCGTATGTTCTCTATGGACAACCCCGAAAAGATGCTCATGGGCTTCCTCACACGCCCTCATAGCTGTCCGGCTGCGCAAACAGGAACTTCGTGGGCAGCTTTTCGTAGAGCTTCTCCGCCTTTTCGGCCTGCTCGTTGTACGCGCGGGCCTCCTGGCGCAGAAAGCTTCCCTGCTCGGCGAAGTCATCCGCCGCGCGGGTGAGCATTCTCTGGTTCTCCGCGTCAAGCGAATCAGATGCCGCAGCAACCATTTCGCTGACCGCAGCGGTCAATTTCTGATCTGCCCGGCTGATCTCCCGCGCGGATTTCGCCTTCTGAAGCTGTTCAATCGCCGCCTGCACATCGGCAGTCAGCTGGTCGCTGACATCGCCGCGGCTGGCCACGGTCAGCGCGTTGCCCGCCGCCGCAATGCGATCCTCGACAATCGATTTCACATCGCCCTGGCGAAGAAACGCCGCCGGCGTCGCATTCTGCAGCGCGCGCAGGTTGCCCACAGGCAATGCCAGCACACACAGCAGCACGAGCGCCGCGATGCCCGCCGCCTGCGGCATGTCGTTCAGCCTCTGCCGGACGCTTTTCTTCTTCTCCGCCTTCGATGCGGATGCCTTGCTCGGCGCCTGCCGCTTGCCCGGCGCCTGCTGTGCCGCCATACCGGCCATAGGTCATTCCCCTTTCTGTACCCTCTTATCCGACGGCCTGCCGCGTCTGCTGCTGCGTTTTCAGGGATTCCTCGATCCCCGCCAGCTCCTTGAGCAGCTCATCCGCCGTCTGCTGAGCGCGCCGGCGATCCCCCTGCGCAGCCTCCCCGGCATAGGCCTCCTTCTGCGCGCTCAATTCCCGGGCGCTGCTTCGGATGCCGCGCTCCGCCTCCGCGGACGCCCTGCGCTGCATCGCCATGGAGTCTGTAGCGCGGGCCAGCCCCAGCGCGGCGGCCATTTGGCTCTTCCACAGCGGGATCGTCACATCAAGCGCCGCCTGCAGCCGCTCGCACGCAAGCCTGTCGCTCTGCTGCACCATGCGGATCTGCGCGGCAAGCTGCGTGGAGGCCACCTGCGTGACGCGGATGTCCTGCACGCGCCGCTCCAGCCGGGCGACGTCCTGCTCGTTCTCTCCGCGCGCCTTCGCCTGGCGGACCGCCTCATCCCCCACGACGATCAGCGAGCAGAGTTCGCGGTAAAGCCCCTCGTTTCGCTCGTACAGCCTGTCGAGCAGCGCGCTGTCACGCATAAGCGCCACGCGCCTGTCGGTCATCTCGTCCGCGCAGGCATTGATGCGCGGCTCGGCCTTCTCATACGCCGCGCGCACCTCGGAAAGCGGCGCCGCCCCGCCGAATACCCGGCGAAACAGCCCCTTTGCCTCCGCCCCAAACGAGCATCCTCGGATCTGCTGCGCCAGCGTCTCCAGCGTGCCGCCCAGCGGTTTTACATCCGCGCGCAGCATCTGGCCCAGCGCGATATCCGAAAAGGTGTTCATTTCCTTCTGCGCCTTCGCGCCAAAGCCCATCACGGCGGCGCCGTCGCGCACATCGATTCTGGCAGCCATCGCTTCAATGCGCAGCCGCATGTCGCCGTCAAGCTGATCCATCCGCGGGACGGCGCCCTGCTCGGGCACCAAAGCAAAGTCGGAAAACTCGCCCATTTACTTTTCCCCCCGCGTGAAAAGCCCGGCAAACGGGTCATCCTCTTCCTGTGCCGCCGGTGCCGGCGGCACATCCGCATCCGCCGTGAGCCCGTCGCTTTTCAGCATGTCGGCCAGCACATCCATCTCGCTCTCCAGGTTGATGAACCGGAACTCATTGAGCGCATCGAGCTGCTTGTGGAAGGCGGACTGCACCGTGGCCATGGCCTCCCGGATGCGCGCGGCGATGCGCTGGCTCTGCCCGGCGTTCACCTCGTTTTCAAGCTGCGCACGCGCGTTCAGAAGCTTGAGCGTCGCGGGCAGGTAATAGCGCAGGAACGTGCGCAGCGAGGAGAGCATATTCGGCTGCTCCTCCAGCCTGCCGAGGATCAGGCGGCACGTGGCCTCGATATCCTCGATCTGCGCGGAGAGCTGCGGTTCGGCAATCGCGTCGTTCGCCCGGGAGATTTCATCCAGCTGCGCGCGCGCCTCGCGGATGAGGGCATCCACCTCCGCATTGCCGGATTTCGGCGCGCTCTCCACCTCGACCACACGATCGGGAAACACGCGTTTCCCCACCACAAACGCGGCCGCTCCTACCGCCGCCGCGGCCCCATAGCTGAGCAGCGAGCCAATCCCCGCCGTCAGCGCCACCGCCATCACGCCCGCGCCTGCCAGCAGATACGGAGCGCCGGAGCGAATCGTCTTTTTCTCCATGTATGCATTCCCCTCTATGTTCCAGAATGATTGACACTTAATCCTCGTCCCGGCGGAAGGTTGCGCTCACCCTCACCTCGGCGGGCATGGCGTTATAGCTCTTCCACTGGGCGACAAACACCTCATCCACGTCAAAGCGCACCAGCGTCTTGCCGCCGGCGGGGATGCCCACGCTTTGCAGCGTCATGCCGTCGGCATAGACCAGCCTGCCCTCCGCCGTATACAGGCCAAAGGTCACCGCCGGATCGTATGCATCCATATCTGTAGGATTGCTCACCTCGCAAATAATCGTCAGCTTGCTGTCCTCGCGCTCCTGCTCTATGGAGGCGTTCACCTCAAGCTCAAAATTGCCATACGCCGGGTCGACCGTCATATAGTCAATCTGGTAGTTGATGCCCGTCACCTGCGGAACGACGACGCCATCCTCATTCGGCTCAAAGGAGACGATATCAAACACATAGCCGTCCTCGCCTGGATTGATGAAATGCGGCCAAAGCTGGGTGATCCTGTTGGTGGAAAGCAGCTGCTCGCCGTTTTGCAGATCAAAGCGTCCCTGCTCCAGGCAGATCACCTGATCGGAATTATTATGCACCTGCGCGTAGCAATACACCAGATAGTATTCGCCGGACTGCACAATGCTGCACGAGGACTGCACGACGATGCCCTCGCCCTCGGCGGCGCCGAACACCGCAAAAGCGCTGAACAGCACCGCGAGAAGCACCAGCACAAAACCCTTTTTCATGGAATATAACCTCCTGTCAAGCGGCACATCCGCTCTGCCCTGGTTAATCGTTTTCCCTCTCCCTGACCTCATCTAATGCACTAAAGTATAACATGTTTTGCCCGCAGCCGCAAGCTGACTCCGCACACAATGTCATCCATCCTGCACAAAAACCGCAGTTGAGGCTGCCAACGTGAAACCGGCGCAGAAAAGCCCTCCGGGCCCCGCGGCCCACGCTTCTCTGCGCCGGTTGTCTTACAGATTCACTTGACGGCGCACGCCATCCTCGCTGACGATTGTCACGGGGTCGTCCTCCCCGCTGACGCACAGCTGCTCACCCTCGCTCAGCGCCAGCGCCGCGCGCACGGCGGCAAGCTCCGCCACCTGATACTGCGCCCACACATACCACTCCTCGTCCACCACGACGAGCTCGGTGATGCCCACGCGCGTCAGCACATCGACCGCATACTGATCGAGCTGCATGATGATGCCGTCCTCGCTGGCCTGCGCACGCATGTACAGACAGATGTCCTTGCCGCCGGTCTGCGCGGGGTTGAGCTTTTCCTCAAACGGTATCGCATCGCCCTGCGGCGTAAACAGGCGCAGATTCAGCAGGAGACCGCCAATGCGCGCCTGACGCATCCACGCCCGGCTTGCGGTCACCCCCAGATAGGCGCGCCTGGTTCCGAAGGGCTCAATGCATTCCGCGTCCTGCGGACGCTCCTGCTGCACGCTCATCCCGGGCGCAAACGGCGCGGTTTCCAGCGCCAGCGCGGCGGCAGGCGCCGCCAGCAGGACGGCAGCCAGCACAGCGCACGCTGCACGGCCTCTCATGCGTTTTTTCTTCATGTGCGTCACGCTTCCCTTTCTCAGTTGGTGTACAGATAATCCGGCACCGGCGTCTCCTTCGGCGTCACGCCGACATAGTAGACCGGCGCGCTCGCCTTGTAGGTATCGGTGTACTGAAGCTCTCTGGAGATTTCCAGCCCCTTGCTGTCCATCGTCACCAGATACACATCCACCACATATCCTTCGCGGCCCTTGCTGTATTCGTATGTTTCATCGTCATAGATCACATACGTGCCGTCCTTATCCTGCTTGTATGTCGGCTCCGGCAGCGGAATCGTCTCCCTGACCTCCGACTCGAGCTTGTAGGTGTAGCCGTTGGGATCGGGCCTGCCGTAGATGGTGAACTTGGTCCGATAATAATTATCCTTGCCCTTGTAGTACTCCGTCTCGATGTAGATATCCGCGCCCGTCGTGTTCTTGAACACCAGGTCGTACCGGTCATCGGACACCGTCGCGTCCAGGCCCATGGGCACATAGCTCGACGGGATGGCGTGCGGCGTGCGGGTTGTCACCTGCAGTCCCGCGTTGACCACGGCGTTGTAGAGCGTGGAAGACACCTGGCAGATGCCGCCGCCATAGCCAACGCGATATTCGCCGTAAGCGATTTCCAGTCCCTGCTGATAGCCGTTGGCCTCCGTGCGCTTACCGGTGACCTTGTTGAAGGAGACCGACTCGCCGGACTTAATGATCAGCTGATTGAATTTTTCCGTGCCGATGCGAATATTTTCATGGCGCTCGTTGACATACTGACCAGTCTTGCCCAGCGACGTCTCATACGTGCCGAGCAGGACGATCTGCCCCTCAAGCTGTGCGCGGGTGACGGTAGCCTCCACAAGCGTAGGCGTGAGATCGACAACGCCGGATTCCAGCTGATCGACCATGGCGCAGATTTTTTCATTCAAACCGGTGATGTCCAGCGTCTGTCCGGGCACATCGTCCGTGTAGGAGAACGGCGGCCACTTGGTGTTATCGTCCACGCGCGTGGCGTTGACAGCGGGCTGATCAACCTCGGACTTGATCTCCGTGAGAATCTGATTGACGCGGGACATATCGTAGCTCAGCGTCGTATAGCGCACCGCAGCCTCCTCCTCCAGCGCCTTGACCTGCTCGTAGCGCTCCTGAGAGGAACCCGTATGGCCGATGGCCCAGAGCTGATCAAGCTGGTCGGCCACGTCATACTGCATTTTAAGATCGTCGCCGGTGATATCCCAGCTGCGGCCGTCCTGCGTTCTGAGCGTGATCTTCCACGAGGAAATCAGCGAGGTCACCTGCTGCGTGACGACAGCCGCCGCTTCATCCAGCGTCTTGCCCTCCAAGGGAATATTGTTGACGAAGATGTTCGGATAGAACACGCCGTCTCCCTTGTCCAGCGTCTGCTTGATATCGATCAGCCGGCTGCCGCCGACAGCGCCCACAACCGCCAGCGTGATGACCACCGCCAAGGCAAGCACGCCGACAGCCGTCCGCTTGATCCGGGCCGTGCGCCGCTCTCTTTCCTTCTTGCCGGGTTTAAGGGGCGTTTTTTTCACCGGCGATTTCGCGGTCTTGCGCCCCCCGCTTCCTTTTGAGCCGGCGCTTTTTTTTGCCGCGGAAGCCGAAGCGGCCGCATGCACCTTTGTCGAAGAGGACGCATGGTTCGCGGCCTTATACTTCTGCTTATTTCCATTGGATGCGCCGCTGCGCGTCTCCGTCCGATTCTCACGTTCGGGCGCGCGCTGCTCCGCCTTGGTTCTGCGGGATGCCGCCCCGGAAACCTTTGCGGCGGATACCATCCAATCCGGTTCATCCTCTTCTTTTCCTACGATGATGCGCAGCGGCTCCTGCTCCTGTTCAGGGATCTGCGTCTGCAGGGGACGTCTCCTGCGGCGCGGCGTTTCCTCTGACATGGCCACCACCTCCTTTATATGATCAAAAAGCGGGTATCAAACCCGTCAGCTTACAGCAATTCATCTTATATCATACTTCATTTTCACGCCGTATGCAAGGCTTTTTTGTCCATCCTCATTCTCAGGCACATCTTATCCCTGCACAGCATAAGCTAAGGCGCAGGCCTTCCCCCGCGCCGCCCCTTCTATACATATAGACGAGTAAGCTCACCCAAAAATTCCATCGCCACGAAATTTTTTCCTATATTTTTCGACACCTTTTCAAAGGAGATGTTCTTCATGGCAAAAACCCTCAAGGGAATCGCTGCGCTCGCGGGCGGCATAGCGGGAATGTATGTGCGCATGCCCATCACCATTCAATTGCTCGTGCTGCTGATGGTGCTCGACTATATCAGCGGCATCGGCGCCGCCATCGTCGGAAAAAGCCCCAAAACCCCAACCGGCACGCTCAACAGCAAAACAGGCTTCATCGGCCTGGCACGCAAGGCCATGATCCTGATCATTGTACTTCTGGCCTCCATACTCGATATGATCATCGACAGCGCGGCATGTACGGGCGCCGTTACATTATTTTACACCGCCAACGAGGCCTTGTCCATCCTGGAAAACGCCGTGCTTCTTGGCGTTCCCGTGCCTGCCCGGCTCATACAGGTTCTCGATGTCGCCAAGCAATCCCGGGAAGACACATCCGGTACCCTCTGAACGTCATCCACCCCTATACGCCGACCACCGTACTTTTCCTCATTGATCCAACTTTTTTTCGCACAGGTATTGACAATTCCAGTCGATTTGCGTATAATATATCCGTTGCATCTGAGATGCACCAATCCGATATGCGGTAGTGCTGGAATTGGCAGACAGGCACGTTTGAGGGGCGTGTGTTGTATGACGTATGGGTTCAAGTCCCATCTACCGCACCAGAAAGAAAGCTCAGCATTTGCTGAGCTTTTTTCTTTATAGGAAATTGCGTAAAAATCGGCTGCGTTCGCGCTCATCGAGTGATTTGCCGCGATTTTCGGAAGAGGAAGCAGCCAGTGGCCGCTTTTTTGGAATCCGGCAACGTCCTACTCTCCCGGGCGTTC
>JAUNJB010000142.1 GCA_030535375.1 Clostridia bacterium
CCGCCCTCGCAGAGGATCTTTGCATCGCGTGCGAGCGTCGGCGCGCCGCAGGAGACGTAGACCACGCGGCTTGGCTTTGCGGCAAGGATTGCGCGGAGCACGGCCTCGTCGCAGCCTTTGCGCGGCGGGTCGATGACAATCACGTCCGGACGCAGACCCTCCTCGATCATGCGGGGCAGAAGGGTTTCTGTTGCCCCAACGCAGAACGAGGCGTTGGTGATGCCGTTGCGCACGGCATTGGCTTTTGCATTTTCGATGGCTTCAGGTACGATTTCGATACCTACGACGCGCGCGGCCCGCCGGGCGAGCAGCAGGGAAATGGTGCCCGCGCCGCAGTAGGCGTCCACGACGGTCTCTGTGCCCGTGAGCTGTGCAAAATCGAGCGCGAGATTGTAGAGCTTTTCGGTTTGCAGGGGATTGACTTGGAAAAACGACAGCGGTGAGACGGCAAAGCGCAGGCCGCAAAGCGTGTCTTCCATGACATCCTGCCCCCATAGAACGCGGATATCGGCGCCGAGGATGACGTTGGTTCGCTGGCTGTTGATGGACAGACAGATGCTGCACAGCTTCGGCACGGCTGCACGCAGGGCGGAGACGAGCGCATCCTGGTGCGGAATTTGGGCGCGTGTGACGACAAGCACCACCATCAGCGCGCCCGCCTGCGTGGAGCGCGTCATGATGTGGCGGACGAGGCCGCGTCCTGTGGCTTCGTCGTAGGCGCGGGCGCCGGATGTGCGCATCCAACTGAGCACGGCGTTTACCGCATCGCGGGAATCTTCACGCTGAATGGCGCAGCCCATCTCGGGCAGGGGAATGAGGCTGTGACTGCGCGGGGCGAAGAAGCCGCTTGCGGGCTGGCCGTTGATGTCGCTCACAGGATAAGCGCCCTTGTTGCGATAGGCCAGCGGCTTGTCCATGCCGAGCACGGGCGGCACGTCGATGAACAGCCCGCCTACGCGTGTGAGCAGCGCCTGTACCTGCTCCTGCTTGAAGCGCAGCGAGGTTTCATATGTCATGTGCTGGCAGGAGCAGCCGCCGCAGCGCCGGTAGACGGGGCAGAATGGTTCCGCCCGGTCGGGGCTGGCGTCAAGCAGTTGCTCTACCCGGCCAAAGGCGTAGCGCTTTTCCGGCTTGACGATGCGCACAAGCGCACGCTCGCCGGGCAGCAGGCCGGGGACGAATACGGCCATGCCTTCGTGGCGGCAGACGCCCTGTGCGTCCTGGCCGAAAGCGTCGCAGGTCATCTCGAAGATGTCGTTTTTGCGCAGCATCGTCATTCCTCCATATAAAGAAAGGATATCCGGGGCAAATGCTCCGAATATCCCCAGTTTGTTGACACAAAGCTTTGGTTGATCATCCTTTCCCAGAGGCCGGCGTTTGACCGATCATCCGGGAATGCCTGAAGCGGCCTCCGGATATTTTCCCGGGATTTTACAGGCTGTTGATCATGTTGTACAGCGAGAGGTTGAACTCGCGCTTCTGACGCAGCGCCATGGCGATGGGCATGTAGTACACGCGTCCGTCCTTGATGCCGATGACCTGGTTGCCGATGCCGTTGCGCAGCAGATTGACCGCCAGATTGCCCGCCTCAAAGGCGAACCAGCTGTCGTAGGCGGAGGGATGGCGGCCGCGCTGGCTGTAGCCGATGACGGTCGGCCGGGCCTCGGCCTTCGTCTTGTTCTTGAGCACCTTGGCCAGATAATTGGTGGAGATGGTGCTGTCATCGTGCACGCGTTCGTTGCACTCCATCAGGTAATGCTGCCAGTTGACGGGCTGCATGGAATCCCACGCGCCCTCCGCGACAACGACGGTTGCGCGCAGATTTCCGCCGTCAATGAGGCGGCAAAGGCGGTCGGACACCTCCTGGATCGACCACGGCACCTCGGGCACCAGGCAGATCTCCGCGCCGGTGGCCGCGGACGCCTTGAGTGCGATGTCGCCGCAGTGGCGGCCCATGACCTCCACCACGCCCGGACGGTCGTGGGAGCGGCTGGTGGCGCGAATGGCGCGGATATCCTCCGCGCAGGAGTTGACAGCCGTGTCGTAGCCCAGGGTCATCTCGGTATAGGCCAGGTCGTTGTCGATTGTGCCGGGGATGCCCACGCAGGGGATGCCCAGATCGCAAAGCTCCATCGCGCCATGGTAGGAGCCGTCGCCGCCGATGACGACGATGCCTTCAATACCCATCTCATGGATGTTGTTGACGGCATGCGCGCGCATCTCCGGTTTGAGGAAGTCGAGGCAGCGGGCGGTACGCAGGTAGGTACCGGGCTGGTCGGCGATGTCCAGGATCGTATCAAGATCCAGCTCGACCATGTCGTCGGCGATGTTGTTGCTCCTGCACAGCGTGCCGTTGTAGCCGCGCTTGATGCCAATGAGCGACATGCCATAGTAACGGGCGGTCTTCGCTACCGCCATGACGGCGGCATTCATGCCGGGTGCATCGCCGCCAGAGGTTAAAACACCAATTCGACGCATAAGGTTCTCCTCTCTATGTGCAAGGGGGATGCGTTTGCATGCCCTCCTATTTTCATCGTGATCTATCCATGCAGACCGGCGGTACGCGCGCATGCGCGCAAACCGATTTGGCATTATTATACGCTGAGCGGGCCGTTCAAGTCAAGACGAAGACCGAATGCGCGCGCACTTTTGGCGGCTTGCCTGTAATGTGCGGGGAATTTTTACCCGAAATCCACGGTTTTTGTGAAAATAGCGCGATTTTGCGGGATTCCCTTTAAATTCTTCGAAATTCTTCTTGACTTCGTCATTGCGGGTGAAGTATACTATAATCGCTTTCGCATGGAACAACGTGCTGCTTATGCCGCACGACCATACTTTGTTCAAATGAACCTTTTATTATAAGGAGAGTGTAATTATGGCATCGTCTGTCAGAACGTATCAGCCCAAGAAGCGCCAGCGCGCAAAGGTGCACGGCTTCCGTTCCCGTATGTCCACCAAGAACGGCCGCAAGGTTCTTGCCCGCCGCCGTGCCCGCGGCCGCGCGAAGCTGACCGTTTCCAACCCCGTCTGATTTGAAGCGCTGCCGCCTGCTGGCGGCGTCCGCTTTAGCGCCTGATGATCGGCGCTCGCGAAGCGTTCGGTCCGGCCCGGCAAAGACCGGGAACGGGCCTTTTTCTTTCATTCAGACGTTTTTTCTCAATGTGTCTGCGTGCGGAGACGCTGCCGTGCGCCAGTCTCGAGGGAGCGAAGGGATCTTGCAAAGAACATACAGCCTTAAAAAGAACGCACAGTTCAAGTACGTTCATCGCCGCGGCACATCGAGCGGCTCTCATGAGATGGTGCTGCTCTATGTGCGCTCGGGCACGCTCAAGGTTGGTTTTTCCGTGGGCAAGAAGATCGGCTGCGCTGTCATGCGCAACCGCGTCAAGCGCCGTCTGCGCGCCGCCTGCGTTCCCCTGCTGCCCCGGATGAAGAAGGGGCTTTACGTGTTTATTGCTCGTCAGCCGGCCGCTACAGCTGATTTTGACAAGCTGTGCCGTTCCATGCAGTACCTGCTGCGCAAGCAAAACCTCCTGTTGCCCCAGCCCGGGGAGGCCCCGGCACAAGGGAAAGCGGGCGATGCGCCGTGATCAAACGATTGATGCTGGGCATGATCCGCTTCTACCGCAGGTATTTCCGGCACGCGCCGTGCTGCCGCTTTGTGCCGACCTGCTCTCAGTACGCCCTGGAGGCCATCGAAAAATATGGCCCGCTCAAAGGCGGCTATCTCGCCGTGCGGCGCATACTGCGCTGCCATCCCTTCTACAAGGGGGATCTCAATGACCCCGTACCCTGACGCGTCGTCGCCGGGTGCGCGGGCGGCTTATCGTTGCAAGTAAACTCTCGACAGCAAGGAGGACGTTTCGTCCATGAGTTTTCTTAATTCGCTTTTGCTGACGCTGATCAAAGCGCTGCATACGTTCTTCAACAATTACGCGTTGACGATCATCGTCTTCACCATCCTCATCAAGCTGGTGGTCATGCCGCTGAACCTCAAGAGCCGCCGCTCCATGATGCGCATGACCAGTGTCCAGCCCAAGATGCAGGCGCTTCAGGAAAAATACAAGGATGATCAGGAAAAGCTGAACCAAAAGCTCCAGGAGCTGTACCGCAAGGAGGGCGTCAGCCCGATGGGCGGCTGCCTGCCGCAGATCATCTCGCTGGTCATCCTCTTCGCGATGTTCTACGCGCTGCGCACGTTCGCCAACGAGCAGCTTGTCACCCAGTTCCTCACATTCTACAACCATCCCGACATGGACCCGCGCACGCTCGCGGAGCCGTTCCTGTGGATCAAGAACCTGTGGATGCCGGACAGCCCGTTTGCCACCTATCTGCCGGACGTGCAGTCCCTTCAGCTGGTGGATTACCAGGTTTGGAACGAGATCAGCGCCAAGCTCGCCGCGGCGGGCACCATCCCGGAGGCGCTCTCCTTCGCCGACCGCAGCGCCATGATGACCTATATCACCGATGTCGTGACGCCGTTTATCGCCTCCGATGCATATGCGCCGTATATTGCGCCGGTGGCGGGCCTGGGCAACCTCAATATCCTGGGCATCATTCGCTTCTCCATCTACAAGGAGGGCAACGGCTGGTTCCTGCTGCCGCTGCTGTCCATGGGCAGCCAGGTTGTGATGCAGAAGCTGACCATGCAGAATACGCAGATGGATCCGTCTCAGGCGGGCAGCCAGAAGATGATGATCTGGATGATGCTGTTCATGTCCCTGTATTTCTGCGCCAGCTACAACTCTGCGTTCGCTCTGTACTGGGTCGTGTCCAACGTCTATGCGATTATCGAACAGCTCTGTTTCAACCGGTACTTTAAGCAGCAGGACCGTAAGTCGGCTGCCGCTGAGGAGGTAGGCATATGAGAAGCCAGGAATTTACCGGCAAAACCACACAGGAAGCCATCGACACTGGCCTTGCCGCGCTGGGCGTCACGATTGCGGATGTCCATGTGGACGTGATTCAGGAGGGCGCCAAGGGCCTGTTTGGTCTGTTTGGCAGCAAGCCCGCGCGCGTGCGCATCACCGTGATGGACGACGAGCGGGAGGACGATCATGGCTTGAGCGATTTGCTGGGCAGCTTCAGCCTGGACAATGAGGCACAGGCGCGCAGAAAGAAGGCGGAAAAGAAGCCTGCGCCGAAGGCGGAGGCCAAGCCCGCCGCGGAGAAGAAGGCCGCGCCGAAGGCGGAGGCCGTGAAGGCGGAAGCGAAGAGCGCGGAGAAGAAGGCGCCAAAGGCCGAGAAGCCCGCTCCCGTGCTCGAAGAGGCGAAGCAGCCCGAGACGGGTGCGGCGGCCGTGGAGCCCGTGCCGAAGGCGGAGGATTCCGTCAGGACGGAGGCTGCCCCGAAGGAGGAGCGCGCCAAGCGGCCGAGGAAGCCGCGCGCGCAGAAGCCTGCCCGCGAAAAGGCTCCGAAGGAGCAGGAGGCGCCGCGCGAGGAGCGCGAATATGCCCCGATGATCCCGGCCGAGCCGTTTAATCCGACGGAGCCGCCCGTCATCCACGATGAGGCTACGCCCGCGGGCCGCGCCCAGCGTTTCCTGATGGACGTGACGGAGCGCATGAACGTCAAGGTGGACGTTTACGTGGACGACAGCCGTGAGGACAGCCTGTATATTCACATGGTCGGGGATACGCTGGGCATCCTGATCGGACGCCGCGGCGAGACGCTCGATGCCCTTCAGTATCTGACGAGTTTGCAGGTCAACAAGGGGCGCGAGGGCTATATCCGCGTGACGCTGGACACGGAAAACTATCGCGCCAAGCGCGAGGACAGCCTGCGCCGCCTGGCGCAGCGCATGGCCAACCGCGCGCAGAAGACCGGCCGCAAGGTCGTGCTTGAGCCGATGAATCCATATGAGCGCCGTGTGCTGCACACCGCGCTGCAGAATCATCCGGCGGTGACCACGCATTCCGAGGGCGAGGAGCCCAACCGCCGTGTGGTGATCATGCTCAAGAATCAGCCGGAACGCAGCGAGCAGGGGACAAGGCCCGAGCGCGCGGAGCACGGCGACAAGCCGGCCTCTTCGCGCAGGAGCAGGAGCCGCCGCCGCGGGCGCCGCGGCCCGAAGCCGGAGGCCGTGCAGAACGCCGCGCCGCAGTCTGCGCAGGAAGATATCGTCGTATCGGAGACCCCGGTGGACGTGCTGGGCGCGGAGGAGTAATCCTCCCGCCCTTTTTCTCTATAAGGAGGAATGGAGCGGATGAAAAAGCTGTCGGGCGTTGTGCGCCGTATTCTGCTGGACATCGCGGGCAATGAGAGCCTGTTCCTGTTTGCGGCGTTCATCTCGGCCGGTGTGCTGAGCATGGGGCCGCTTGCCTGGTATCGCGAGGCCACGGATGCCTTTGCCAACTATGTGGTGGTGCCCTGGGGCATGGCGCTGTGCCTTTTGCGCCTGGAGCGCCGGGCGAGAAGCGGGGATGCGCCCGTGCGCACGGATGTCGTGGCGCTGTTTGTGCTGCTGATGTGGGTGATTGTGCCGTTTGCGCTGCGCTTTGGCCTCACATTCAACAATGTGACGAGCTGGCACGGCAGCGTGGTGGTCTACTTCGGCATCTATGCGATGGTCACGGAGGAGACTCCGGAGCGCCGTGAGCGCCTGTTTGATCTGGCATGTGCGCTCTTCGGCGCGCTGTCGCTGGTGATGGGGGGCGCGCTGCTCTACTGCGCCGCGACCGCGCAGGCCTTCGGCGTGGGGCTGGGCGACTATGGCTTCGGCCTGTGCGACGGCATCTATCTGTGCAATGGCCTGCACTACAATATCACCGGAATGATCGCCGTGTGCTGCGCGATGATGTCCCTGGCGGGATGCGGACGCAGCAGGCACGTGATCGGCAGGCTGGCCTATGCGCTGGCTGCGTGCGTGATGATGGCGGTGATCGTGCTTACGCAGAGCCGCACGGCGCGCTACGCGCTGATTCTCGCGCTGGCGGCGGGCTGCTATCGCGTGGCGGTTTCCCGCGCGCGAATTGACGGCGCGGCTAAGCGGCAGATCGTGGGCATCGTGGCCGCCGTTTTGATGGCGATCGTGGGCTACGTGGGAGCGTCGCTGCTGACAGACGCGGCGTTGGCGCGCTATGAGCAGGTGAACGGCGCGCGTCTGGCTGCGCAGGCGGTACAGCCCGCTGCTGATCCGTCGGCTGAAACGCAGGCGGCCGCCAAGGACGGTGTGACCGCGCCCGATGGCGGTGCGTCGGCATCTCCGGCTGCAAAGGAGGACGAACAGACCGCGGCGGACGAACCGGCTGTATCGAACGAGGATGTGCAGGCTTTGGCGGATGAGCCGGCCATGCCGGATGAGGGTGTGCAGCCCCCGGCGGACGAACCGACTGCAACGGGTGAGCCCGCGCAGCTGGAGGCGCGCGAGGCGGTCGATGCCACGCTCTCCGGGCGCACGGACGTCTGGATGAATCTGATCAGGCTTTGGCGCGAGGAGCCCAAGCACTTCCTGATCGGCAACGGAGTGGGGCGCACGGGCAGCCGGGTTGTCGAGGGCACCATCCACGAGGCAAACGGTGCGGTTGCGATTCACAACACGTATTTGCAGTTCGTTGCCGACTTTGGGCTGGTGGGCATGCTGCTGCTGTGCGTGTTTGTGGCGACGATCCTGCGTCCGGTGCTGCGCGTGTTCTTTGGCGGGCGGAGCGGATCGGGCTATTTGGCGCTGTGCATGCTTGTGCTGGCGTCGCTGCTTACCGGCATGATGGAGAGCGCGCCGCTGGGCGCGATGACGCCGATGAACATGATGCTCTTCTTTGCGCTGGCCCTGCTGACGGCGCACGGACGGGAGCAGGAATAAGGCGAGCGCGCGGCCCGAAGGAATGGCATCCGGAGCGCTGCAAAAGGTTTTTCCCAAAAAGGAACGTCGTTTAAAAAGGCATGCTCTGCCGCGGGCGGAGGATCGCCGGTGAACAGTCCGAGGGCCACCCGGAGGGGTGGCCCTTGG
>JAUNJB010000143.1:0-1889 GCA_030535375.1 Clostridia bacterium
TGTACACCCCGCCGATCCGCTCGCCCTCCGGCGCTGTCAGCTCGATGCAGGCTTCATTTCCGCCGGGCGACGCCCAGAATGTCGTATAGTCCCCGTCGCGAATGCTGGCAAACGACTTTTTGCCCACGCCCCTGGCCGTGCACTCCGCCGTCATCTCCTTCGCCGTCTCGGCCAGGGCCGCGCCGCCAAGCAGCAGCATGGCCGCGAGCGCAAGGCATCCTATTCCCTTTTTCATCCGTCTCTCCTCTTCGTCCGTCACTCCGCCGCCATCGCAAGCAGCGTCTCCCCCGCGATGCGGTACACCGTCCAGTCCTTCATCGGCTCCGCGCCCAGCGAGAGGTAAAAATCGATGCTCGGCCGGTTCCAGTCAAGGCACCACCACTCCAGCCGCCCGCACCCTCGCTCCACAGCAATGCGCGCCAGCTGCCTGAGGATCATCCTGCCGTATCCCCGCCCCCTGTACGCGGGCTGCACATAGAGATCCTCCAGGTAGATTCCGGCCCGCCCCAGGAAGGTCGAGAAATTGTGGAAAAACAGCGCAAAGCCGACCTCGCGGCCGTCGGCCACAGCAAAAATCACCTCCGCCTTTTGCCTGTCAAATATCCACTCCTCCAGCAGCGCTTCGGTGGCCACAACCTCGCCGGCCATCTTCTCGTACTCCGCCAGATCACGAATAAACCGCAGAATCAGCGCTGCATCCTCCCGCCTCGCAAAGCGGAATGTGAGCGGCAGCCGCTCCTCTTCCCTCCCTGATGTCATCTTCCGTCCTCCCGTTCATGTTTTCCTCTCGCGCGCAGCGTGATATACCGCCCGACCCGCTGCTTATACGACGCATAGGGCTTCCCAAACGTCCGCAGAAGATGCGCTTCCTCCTCCAATATCTGCATATGCATAACGCCGATCTCCAGCACCGCACAGATGGTCATCCACACATTTCCGACCGCCAGCACACAGCCCACGCATGTCAGATCGAAGCCGACAAACGCGGGATTCCGGCTGTACCGGTAGATGCCGGAGGTCACCAGCTCGGTCTTCTGGGATTCGTCGATGCCCGCGCGCCAGGAGCTGCGCAGCGTGAGAAAGGCCGTGATAAAAAACACATCGCCAAGCGCCACAAGCAAAACGCCCAGCAGGCGCAGCGGAATTCCCGCCGCCGCCGCGCCGACTCTGTGCATATGGCAGCAGGAGATAAACTGCGCCGCAGCCGTCACATAGGTGACCGCTGTCAGCACAATGCCGAGCATCCGCGTGCGGCGGCCCTTCTTCCCCCTGATCATCACATTGGTCGTGATTCCCTGTCTTTTCTGCTGCCACATCTTTCCCAGGTATGCCCCGTAAAAAATGACCAGCAGGAGCAGCGTGATATCCGCAATCCTTGCTCCGTTCATATGTAACCTCCTGTCCCATCCGGGCCCGCGCTTCAATCGCACCGCCACTCCACAATTTCTTCCATGCTCTTTCTCGGACGCGCGGGCGGCGCCTCACCGGCATATCCGACGGCCATCGCCGCAGTTAAAACGCCTGTCACGCCCAGCCATCCGCTCAGCTCCCGCTGCGCGAAGAACGTATCGCAGATCCAAAGGCTCCCCAGGCCCAACGCCGTCGCTTCAAGCGTCATATTCTCCATCGCCGCGCCGATGGACTGCGCATTGCATATTTCATAAACCCGCTTCTCCGGCGTCAGCGGCTCGTCAAGCGCCTGTCCCAGCGCATTGACGACGGCAATCACCACCGGCGCCCGGCGCATGATCTCCAGCGTATGCCGTGCGCCCGCCATGTGACAGGCGCTGCCCGGAAGAAGCGGCTCCCTTTCCTCCCGTTCCAGTCCCCGGAGCATCGCCGCGCCGATGGACTGCGCATTGCATATTTCATAAACCCGCTTCTCCGGC
>JAUNJB010000143.1:1989-7934 GCA_030535375.1 Clostridia bacterium
CATCGCCGCGCCGATGGACTGCGCATTGCATATTTCATAAACCCGCTTCTCCGGCGTCAGCGGCTCGTCAAGCGCCTGTCCCAGCGCATTGACGACGGCAATCACCACCGGCGCCCGGCGCATGATCTCCAGCGTATGCCGTGCGCCCGCCATGTGACAGGCGCTGCCCGGAAGAAGCGGCTCCCTTTCCTCCCGTTCCATTCCCCGGAGCATCGCCCGCAGCATCTCCTCCTTTGCGCCGCCGGCCGCGACGACAAACCGCCACGGCTGCCGGTTTTTGGAGGATGGCGCCAACATCCCCGCTCTGATGATATCCTCTATCATCGCCTTTTCCACCGGCATGTCTGCGTATTTGCGGATGCTGCGGCGGCCGGCAATGGCTTTCATCATACAGCAATTTCCTCTCCTGCTTGCGATTGCCTATCCATTATAGGCGTATCCCCACATCCTGTCAAACCCAAAGGCGCCCGAATGCCAGTCCGGTCCCTCTGCCGCGTCGGAAATCGGGGGATATCATCGCGCTCCCCGCCGCGGGCTGAAGCGGCCGCGTTATTTTTAGCCTGACGGCTCTTTCTGCACATCATCGCAAAAAACGTAAATCCTGCCACAACGGAGGCAATCCCCACGCCGCCAATCAGCGGCTCTTCGCGGCCGATTTTTACGCAATTTCTTGTAAGATAAAAAAATTTTCATAAATTTTCAAAATAACGCACAAAATCTGGCTCCTCATACGTCTAATATATGTAACAAGATGAGCCATGTGGGCGACGCCAAGATACCGTGCGCGCCCGAGGCGCGGAACTGACCCAACGACTATGTTTATCCCACAGCCCCTGAAATATGCTATGCATTGTAAGTATTTCCCGTTGATTACCAAAACAGATTTTATACGAAAACCAAGAAGTGCATTGAGAGCAGTCAAATTGGTTTACAACGCAAAGAGAGGTGAGAATGTGGTACAGCACACGTGTCGGGATCCGTGTCAGGAACATCATTTGTCTGGAAAATAAAAAATGCTTACAAAACATCTCCAGGAGCATACCTCGGATAAGCGATGGCCTTCCGCAAGGGATTAGATGATATTGAATATGTTTTTGTATGAGAAAAAACGTCCAATGAACATCCTTTGGGCTGTCGAACGAACAGCGACTGCAAGCGCAACAGAATGATTGTTAGAATTCGTAATATCAACAAGCTTAGAAGGAGGCACTCCAATGAGAAATAATGTGAAGCTTAAAAGGTGGCTCATTGCCCTCACGTGTGCACTCATCTGTTTGGCGCCGTTTGCCGGCAGCGCTGATACAGAGACAACCATCCTGCCGACCTATGCGCTGCTGGAAGACGCTGCAAAAGAGGGAAAGCTGTATCCTCTTGAAGCTCTCGGAGATGGGATCGACGTGGTCATTGATGATACGGTGTATGGCTATGCGGTGAAGCGCTTTCAGACGTGGTTTGAGGTTGGGGACGCCGAACTTTGGGCCGCTGTGGGCGTAACGCCGCCGGGCGGAGTTCTCTCGTGGGACGAATGGGTCAGTTTGGCGGACGCTGTTGCCGCGTACAATCAGCAAAGCGCCGATCCGGTCTGGCTGCTCGCTGTGCAGGCGCAGCGCTTTCCACGCACATGCGCATTGATGGAGAATCCGGAGGTTCAGGCGCAGTGGGAAAAGATGCAGTCCCTTGTCTGCGCGGCAAACGAAGAATCCGAGCGCGTCTTGCTGACAGAGCGAGTGTACACGCTGGATCAGATCGGTCATCAGAATTTTGTCGTCGGTTTTGAATACAGCGAACAGGTGTACCGCCTTGGAGAGCTGGAAACCCGCTATGCTGCCGTGATGAAGGATGCGGATGATGCTGAAACACAGCAGGCCAAGCTGCTGGCGGAGATGCAGAACGCTTCGTTTGCTACAACGGGCATTCTGCCGGAGAATCTGACCTACGAGGCATACTGTGAGGCATGGAATCTGAACCTGCCGAAGCCGAGTGAGCTCAATTTTGCGCTCTGGCAGCAGATGGAGGAAGATACCGTCCGATAATACAGGGCCGGAAGGCGAAGAGCATCGAGTGTCATGTGATCATGCAACAACCGCGCATGAAGTATATTGCCGTGATCAGCATCAAATTCAAAAGCCATAGTTTGAATGATACAGGCTACGCGGCCTTGCTCCTGTTTGATGGGAGTGAGGCCGTGTTTGATTGATGCGCTTTGAGAAGAAGGAACCTCAAGCCGGAAAAGAACGCGCGACAGAATTGAGCAAATCTGAGCACATCCTTCAAATTTCCCGCCCGCAGATTGATCTATACCATGAACGCCATCGACGGGACAGCCGGCAGCTTCGTCAAGTCACCAAGTCAAAGTTCTTCTTTTCGACAGATGACAGCCTGTGCTGTATCTGTCGATGATGGACATCACGAAAAAAACAAACAGGACGCCGCATGAGCCGGAGCGTTATTCACGATCAGCTCTCCGTGTACGATGAGGCCGTCGCCCTGGGCAGCCTGCGTTTTTTCTGTTCGCCGGCAGACACGGCGGCAAACAGGCCGCCCTGCTCGCGGCCGCAGACCACGATTTCATCATTTACACGGACGCTTAACGTATACACCAAATTGAGGATTGCCCCGAAAATCACATCTGCGAATTCTTTCGGCAGTGATTTTTCGGGGCAATTTTTACAGCTCTTATCGAATCAAATCAGAAATATCTCTGTCATCTGCACATTTTGCAAGCGGACAGTGGATTTAGAACTCTTTCCTGATTCTCATCCTGCCCACAATACTTAAATATTTCTGTGTATACAATTCAATTAAATCAATTTGATTATCTCGGTCAGGCATATCGGCTTGACCAGCACATCAAGGATCGCCTGCTTCAGCTAGCACAGCTTCGTTCCCTCACCCAGCAGATCACGACCGCTTATGACCGCGAGGTCGTCTCCCGCACACGCAATGTGCACGCGCTGGAGGATTCGGTTATTCGCCTGATGGAAGCCGAAGAGGAAATCAACCGGGAGGTGGATCGATTTGTCGATACCAAGATGGACATTTCAAAGACCATCGCTATGGTGCGCAACGAGAACTACCGCTTGATTCTGGAGAAGCGCTACCTGTGCTTTATGACGTGGGAGCAGATTTCGCTGGACATGAACTACACCAATCGCTGGCTGCGGAAAATGCACGACCGGGCGCTGGACGTGGTAGACCGAATTTTGCAGGAGAGGAGTGTGGCGGTATGAGCTACAGGGAAGCACAGGAGGACGGCATCACGATTCGCCGCTTCGGGAAAAGTGACACAGTCTATTACCCGCCCTGCCACATTTGCGGAGAGCCTACTTTCTCCCGCAACTATATCCGCGACCACAAGTACACCTGCAAAAGGTGCAAGGACGCCGCTTCGATTCGGAAACTCATAAACAAGACCGCTTAGTTCCTCTGAGTTCCTCATAATTCCCCTTGATGCACAGAGAAACTTGTGGTAGAGTAAAATTGTCGAATCAGACGTACACAGCCCTCGCGGACACACATCCGTGAGGGCTTTTCATATGGAGGCCAGTATGACGAAAGAACAGTTTCTTCGGCATTTGAAAGCGTACCGCACCTATCTGCCCCGGCATACGATTCTAACCCTGCGCGGGCAGGCGCTTGCTGGTGACGTGGACGGCGCTGTTCGCGGGCTGGCACAGGTTCTGAAAAATAAACCGGGATGTGTGCCGCCAAGCGGTTGACTTTCATGGGAACCATGAACATTCAGATCATTTGCACCGACCGCAAGGCCATGGCGCACGCGCTGGCAGCACATTTGGGAACGACCGCCGAATACCTGCGCACCCCGACCTACGCCTTCCGCGTAGGCAACCTACAGGTTGAGCGCGACGGTAGCATCACCGGCGAACGCGAGGATTTCGAAGCTGCCGCCGACTGGCTACTGGAGAACGGCTACATTCAGGAGCCGCTGTTCGCTGCGGAAGCACCTGCCGAGGAACCGGCGACCGAGCCCGCAACCAACGAGGATGTCAAAGCACCGACTGAGCAGGAGATCACGCACACCTGCGTAAGCCTGCCGCTGGCAGAGTTCACGCACACCGGCCTGATCAACCTGATGCGCATGCTGTACGCGAGACAGCGCCTGATTTGCGAGATGACACAGAGCGACGGCCTTGTCGTAGAGCACGAGCTGATCGCCACCCTGCAAAGCCCGGACATCGATAACATGGAGATTCTGGAGCGCGTCCTGTGCGAGAGCATCGATAACGGATTCACCAAGGGCATCACGCTGGTGGACGGACGGCTGGGCATCGACTTTCCCTTCGACCCGGAACAGCCCACCCGTTGGCGGCATTACGCCGACCTCCTGCTGGCTATCGCTGATAAGGCCAAGGCCGCGACCCGCGTGAACGCCACCCTGATCGAACCGGCGGATTCCGAAATGAAATACTTCTGCCGGGGGTTCCTCCTCCAGCTGGGAATGGGCGGCGCGGCGCACAAGGAAACGCGCAGCGTCCTGCTGAACCACCTGCACGGCTTCGCCGCCTTCCGCACAACGGAAAAGATGGATGCACACAAGCAGAAATACGCTGAACTGCGCCGCCAGCTGCGGGAGCAGGATTCAGAAGCACACAGCGAGGTGATCGAGAATGAGAAAGCCTAAGACGATTCAGGAGCGGATGGCACAGATCAAAGTGGCACAGGAGGCGGGTGGATTCACCCGCTGTCCGCGCTGCGGCGAGAACACCATGACGCTGGGCGACCGGCTGTGCACCAATGCACTGAGCCGCCAGTACGACATTATGATCTGTGATTCGTGCGGGTTGGACGAAGCAAAGATGGCCTTCATGGGCGCACCCAAGCCGCTGGCACATTGGGCTTGCCTGAACGCTGCCCGAGACGATTTCAAAGATACGCCCAGCGCACAGGCATTGCGAAGGATTGAGGAAGAACAGATTCCTTTCCTGCAGGATCTCTACAGGTACTGGCTGACACAGCCTGCTGTTGATTGGGAAGCGTACCGGTTGGACGCCTATGACCGGTGCCCGGGGCTGACCACGCTGTGGTTTGAACCCTTCGTCGCCCGGTACACGGTTGCCGAGGGTGTTCTGGTGATTTCCTTCCGCATGCGGGATGGCACAGCACAGTATGCTGCCGACCTGATCGCCGATGACAAGCACATAACCCGATTTCCAAGCCGTCCGCAGGGGCGGCTTTTCTCGTCCCGGGAAACCTCCGCGACATGGGGCACGTTGCCGCCTGTCGCCGCGAGTAGCCCGGCGCTAGGGTATTTCCCCGGCCTGCGCCCTACGGCGCGACACGGCGCAAACGTGGGGCGAATTTGAAAGCCCACCAAGACGAGAAAAACCGCCGTCCCAATCGCGGGAACGGCGGCGGTCGATTGTGGCGCATGGGCTTACCTGTAGTGCCAGCCCTGATAGCTGGCGTTGCTGAACAGAAGCCCATCCCGATTCAGGAACTGTCCGACGGTGGCTACATACCCGCCGCCGTCCATGATGGCGAACTTGGACTGTGCCAGCTGGTAGATGGTGTCCAGAATCCGTGTGTCCCGCAGGTCTTCCCGGCGCTTGATCAGGAAGCGCAGATACTGGGTAATGAACAGGGCTGTGTCGCTGTACCGGTGGTTATTCGGGTCGGTAGTCAGCCGAATGATTCCGTTGTGTGCCACGCCGATCCTGCAGGTGGTATCCAGTTTCTCCATGCGCCCGAGTCGATTCGAAAGCGGGAACGGGTGCGTCATTTCCGGGTTGACCCCGGCCTGTGTGCTGATACGGAAGTGGTAGACTACGCTGTCCGTTTCGGTGAAGTGTTCCTTGCGTACTGCATTCAGGAACTCGTCGAAGTCCATGTAGCCCTTGCTGATGGTCACCATGCCGTGGCGGGCAACCATATAGCCCGCGCCGTGCGGGTTATTACGGAACATATTCCGGAGCTCCTGCTCCGTG
>JAUNJB010000144.1 GCA_030535375.1 Clostridia bacterium
ATTTCGCTTTTCTCTATGATGGAATACGTCGGATTTGACCTTTTCGGACAGACTGCCACTCGCAATCGGGGATTCCTGCATGCCCATCGCCAGGCGTGCGAGCATGCTCACATCCTCCCTGAGCACGACACCGCTACGCAACTCATACAGCCCTGTCACCGCACGCGGCAGCGCTACGGCCAGTATCGCCGACAGCACCGCAAATCCCAACAGCTTCCAGTCCCGGCTCTCCATCACATCCAGCAGCGCGCAGATGATAAGCGCAATCAACGGCACGGCTGCGTTCGGCTTGACCACCAGCGCACAGCCCATCAGCAGCGCATAACCCACGCCGAATCCCCAGTGCCGCGTGCGGATATACCGCACAAAGCACAGCATCGCCAGCGCGCACAGCAGCATCATTGGCAATGTGCCGTAGACAAACACGCAGAACAACGCCATCGGCAGAAATGCCGCATACAGCAGCACCGCTGCCGTGCCCGTCTCGCGCTTTCCCGAAAGCACAGCGCTCAGCGCCGCCAGCGAACCCGCCGTGAGGACGCTCAGCACCGCGTTGACACCCTGCATCAGCAGGTTCAGATCCAGCCCGGGAACGAGCCTGGCCAATCCCTCAAGCAGAAGGCAGATGCCCAGCTGATAGGAAAGCACGTTAAAATAATCCGTCTCAAGCGGGCTGTAGTCTCCCTGTGCAAAGCATCTGGCCGCCTCAACCACCTGTTTACAGTCCGCCCGGGATTGAAGCTCTATTCCCCACACGAAGCACAGAGCCGCAGCCAGCCACAACGCGAGCAGGCCCGCACTCATGCGCATGCCGCCGAGCCGCTCCATGATCCACAGCGCGAGAATCAGCGCACCCAGCGCCATCACCGTCATCAGCAGATTGGGCACCAATGAGTCCGCTGTCAGCGCAACAATCTCATTCATTCGATTGTCGGCAATCTCCGCTTTTGCCGTAAGCGCCAGACCGCTCCACGTCAGCATCCCCAACACGGCCAGCAGCAGAAATACCGCTGCCGCACTTAGCTGTCCCTTCGCCCGGATCAGCGCCTTATCCTTTTCCATTGTCCAGTCCTCTTTGCAGCATGTCGCCGCACATACACAGCCCTCGCGCAGCCAGTGGGATCATGAAGAGCGCATACACGTAGATGTACTGCGACTTCGCCTCGAAGATCATGTGATACAGCAGACCGCCCAGAATCGTCAGCGGCAGAATCAGCTGCGCCACACTCCGCTTTGTCAGCAGCGTACCGATCAACCCGAGCACCGCCAGGATGTAAAACGCCTGTTGGCTGATCTTCATATATCCTTCCAGCAGCGCGCGCACAAGCCCGTCCTGGGCAAACACAGCCTGCGCAAGCCCACCCGTCTTCTCGCACAGATTGCCATACCACATCGTGCTGTACGTCGGCTCCAGCCATTGGCTGAGAAGCTTATCGCGGAAGAATGCCGCAGCCATCCGCGGATCAGCGCGCATCTGTGAGAGCCTCGCCGCCAGATCGGCGGATGCCGTGGCGCGCTCCTGCGCAGCCGTCACGTCAAATCCAAAAAACTGTTCCGTATAGCGATTGAACCAGCCCGCAGCCGGCCCTCCCTCCTGCAGACCCATGACAAGCCTGGCCAGCATGCTCACATCCCCTGTCAGGCGCACACCGCTGCGCAGCTCATATTGCGCGATCACACCCCGCGCCAGCGCCGCAGCCAATACGACCGACAGCGCCGCAAATCCCAGCAGCTTCCAGTCCCGGCTGGTCATCACATCAAGCACCGCCGCGATACCCATCGCGATCATCGGTATGGCAGCGTTCGGCTTGAGCACATAAGCCAATGCAGTCAGCAGCGCGTATGCCAGCGCAGCTCCTGTCCTGCGCGCACATAGATACCGGACAAAGCAGAGCATCGCGCACGCCGACAAAAACAGCATCGGCAGCGTGCCATACACGTATATATTGTAGAGCATCGCAGGCAGAAACAGCACGCTCAGCAGAAGCGCCGCACACCGCACGCCGCTCCCCTCAAAGATCATCTGTGCCAGCGCCGCCAGCACACCCGCAGTCGCAACGCTGAGCACGGCATTCAGCGCCTGCATGAACAAATTCAGATTCAACCCGGGGATGAGGCGCAGCACGATTTCCATCGGCAGGCAAATGCCCAGCTGATAGGAATAGACATTGAAATAGTCGATCTCCATCGGCTTGTAATTGCCCTGCGCAAAGAGCTGCGCCGCCTCGCTGACATAAGCAAAATCATACATCTGCTGTACATTCGCGCTCAGCAAAAAAACGAGCGTGCCTGCCAGCCACAGCGCGCAAAGCGCAGCCGACAGATGGAAACGCGCAAATCGTTCCAACAGCCGATGCGCGCCCACAAGCGTCAATAGCATGAGCATCGTCAATACGACGCACGGGATCAATCCCTCTCTCACAAAGGTGATGACCTCCCCCGCCTCAGCCGTCGCACCCAGATGTGCCGTGACAAACCATCCCGTTATCGCCAGCCCCGCAAACAGGCACAGCATGGCGGCAAGCACGGCTGTCACACAAAAGCGCGGCACGCGGCGCATCGCATCCCCCATGGCGCTTCCTCCTCTCATACAGTTATACTGTACATGTTTTGTCTCCCTTTGTCAATAAAACGCGCCTCCACGCCGTTCTTCCGCCGTTCTTTCCGTTTACAAGAAAGCGCGCCGGGCGCGCTCCCACTTCCGAAGCGCTTCACACTCTGAAGTGTTTCTGTGCTCGCTACACGTTTTTTCGCGCAATTTCCTATAAGTCAAAAAAGCGCGTCGTGCGCGCTCCCACTTCAGAAAACTGCTGCAAATCGCCCGATTAGGGCGAACGCGGCCGATTTTTACCCAATTTCTTATAAAACAAAAAACGAGCCGCCGGATTCATACCCGGCGGCTCGCCGCATTTGAGTTACATGCTCATCAGAGAGGAAATCACAGCCTCCGACCAGCTGTCAAAGCTATCCGCATTGATATCGTAGAGCAGGCCGGTGCAGTCCGTGGCGGAAAATGTCAGCGCCGCGATGCTCTTGCTCAAAAGCCCCTGCGCGCCGGTCGCCAGCTGCGACGCGGCGTCTGCGCTCAGCATCCTGCTCACCAGGGAGAGCGCCGCCTCACGACGCTCCGCATCCTGCCAGCACGCGCGCGTAATCGCCAGGCCAACGCCGGGCGTGCCGACGACATGGCCGCGCGCCTGGCCATCCTTTGCGGGCAGCGCAATCACCACGACATTGTCCGAACGCTCCGCGCTGATCGCCTCGGCCAGCCCGTCCGAATCGATGCGCATCGCCGCGCCTCCGCTCAGGAACATCGCCTCATAGTCCGCCTCCGTCGCGTTCCAGGCGTCGGCACCGAAAGCGCCCACCTGCGTCAGCGCGGTGAGCACGTCCTTCGCACCGTCCAAAGACGCCTGCTGGCCATACTGATCCTCCGGCGCTCCCGCAAGCGCGGCACAGTCGAGCACAATTTCCGACCACTCGCACAGCGCGTTGGCGATGGGCACCACGCCGGCCTGCGCCAGCGCAGCGCATGTGGAAATGAGCTGATCAAACGTCGTGGGCACATTCAGCCCGTTGGCCGCAAGCACGTCGATATTGACATAGAGCGCTTCCCAGTTCAGGCGAAGCGGCGCAAGCAGCACGCTGCCGTCCGCCTCAGCCATGGAGGAGAACCGCTTTGCGCCGCAATCCGGGGCGGCGGCAAGCAGCTCATCCACGGATACCAGCTCGGAAGAGGTCAGTCCGGAGCCCAGCGGCACCGCGACGATGTCCGCCTCACCCGAGGCGATCATGTCCTTCAGGTTCTCGAGCCACGCCTCGTCCATCAGGCCGGAGTAGTCCTCCACCACATTGCCGGTCTCTTCCTCCCAGGCGGTGATCATGTCCATGTAGCTTTGGGCCGCATAATCGATATCCGCAAACGGCGTAAATGTCCGCAGGGTGACGCCCGCGGCCATCGCGCCGCACGACGTGCTCAGCAGAAGGCAAAGGGTAATCATACAAACAATCAGTTTACGCATAGGAACCTCCTCCTCTTTACTTCGCGCTCATCCAGCATTCGCCGGAATGAACGCCATAGGGTTACAGGCCAAGGTTGATGGCCTTTTGAAGCGTTTTTCTCGCCAGCGGCGCAGCAACGCTGCCGCCCGAACCGCCGTTCTCCACCAGCACGCTGATGGCGTAGGGCGCATTGTCATTGGTGATATAGCCAACGAACCACGCGTGTGATTCGATGCTCTTATCGTCGCTCGCCTCGGCGGAGCCGGTTTTGCCCGCGACGGTATATCCGTCGCTGAGCGCCGCGCGCGTGCCCGTTCCGGACTTGACCGTGCGAATCATTTCCCTCTCCACACGCGCGGCGATTTCCTCGCTGAGCACGCGCTTTCCGGAAAAGCTGCCCGGCAGCTTGCGCGAGCCGCCCTGCGCCGTGGTGATCGCGCGCAGCAGATGCGGTTCATTCATCACGCCGTCGTTTGCGATCGTGGCGGCGATGAGCGCCATGTGCATCGGCGTGGCCAGCACGCGCCCCTGGCCGATGGAGGACCAGGCCAGATCCTCCGCGCTCAGATCGTCGATGGGATAGCTCGAATTGTAGACGATCAAATCGCCGAACATGAAGTTCTCGTTGAAGCCAAGGGCCTCCGCCGTCGCGCCCAGCATGCCGTACCCGAGATCCTGGGACAGCGAAGCAAACGCCGTATTGCACGAGTGAATGAACGCGTCGGAGAGCGACTGCACGCCGTGCGCGCTTGCCTCCGTAACGGAATAATTGCCCACCGGATAATAGCCCGTGCAGTCAAAGGCGAACTCCTCCAGATCGGGCAGGTTCTGCAGGGCGGAGGCCAGCGTCACGATTTTGAACGTGGACCCCGGCGGATACAAGCCCTGCGTCGCTCTGTTGATCAGCGCGCCCGCGTCCTCGTCGGCCAGCGCGCTTTCCATGTCCGTGGGATCAAACTGCGGCATGGACACCATCGCCAGAATCTCATTGGTCTTGTAGTTGAGCACGACGACTGCGCCGCGCTTGCCAGACGGGAACTGCTCCGTGATGTAGCGCGAGAGCCGCTCCGAGATGGTCAGCTGCAGATCGTCGCCGCGCTGCGGCGTACCGGTGAAGGCGTCCGCCAGGCGCTCAAACACGCTGGAGCGGAAGCCCAGCATGTACTGCGCGTGGAAGGTATCCACACCCGTGGAGACCTTGCCCGTGCTGTCGCCAACCACCTGCGAGACGGCCATGCGCGTCTCCTTGCTGCTGTTATAGCATCTGGTGCCGCTCTCATCCGTGTAGGCCAGCACCGTACCGTCCCGGTCGGTCACCGTGCCCATGATCACATTCTGCTTCTGGCTGCTGATGCGCGGGTTATAGGGATTGGAGACCCATCGCCCGCCGTAAAAATACACCGAGTAGCAAGAATACGCGATCATCAGCGCGAAGAGTACGAGAAGCATCATCACCAGCATGTGGATGCGCCTCTTGATGACCTTGATAAAAAACACCCCCAAGTCCGCCCGCCCGGCTTCATACGCGCGAGGTGAGCACATCCTCCTCAAGATTCTCCTGCGCGCGGCCGCTGATCCCGTGCAGAATGCCGATCATCGCCATGCAGGACATCAGCGAGGAGCCGCCATAGCTGAGGAACGGCATCGTCACGCCCGTCAGCGGGATCATCTTGATGACGCCCGCCACGATCATGAACGTCTGAATGCCGATCATCGCCAGCACGCCGCATCCGAGCAGCATGTCAAACGAGCGGCGCGAGCGGGAGATCACCGTCACGCCCCGGAGGATCAGCAGCACATAGACCAGCAGCAAAAGCAGGCCGAACACCAGCCCCATCTGTTCGCAGATGACGGCAAAGATAAAATCGTTGTAATATGCAGGGATCTTCTCCGGCGTGCCCTGTCCAAGGCCCACACCGAACAGCCCGCCCGACCCGATGGCCAGCAGCGCCTGAATGATCTGATACCCCTTGTCCAGCGGATCGCTCCACGGATTGCGCCACATCGCCACACGCACCTTGACGTGCGCGAACATGTTATATCCCAGCACGGCCGCGCCGGCCCCGCCGCACAGCCCCAGCATCGTCAGCGGCACATTGCCGCATGCCGCGTAAAACAGCACCAGCGTCGTCAGATAGTAGATGAGCGCCGTGCCCAAATCCCTCTGAAGCATCAGCAGCACCAGGCACGCCGCCGCGAACAGGATCGCCGGCATCATCTGGAACACCGTGCGGTGCGCGCTGAAATAATACGCCAGCGCCAGCACTAGCGAGAGCTTGACCAGCTCGCTCGGCTGGAAGGAGCCTACCACCGGCAGCTCCACCCAGTTTTTGGCGCCGTTGTTCCACTCGCCGAAGGCCAGCGGCAGCACGAGCGCCATGATGCCCAGCACCATGGCCAGCAGCGTGATTCCCCTGAAACGGCGCATCCGCGAAACCATCACGCCGATGACGATCATCAGCACCAGCCCCGCGACATAAAACTGTGCCTGGCGCACGCCGCGCTCCGGCGCAACCGTGTACAGAATCACAAGCCCGACGCCGCAAAGGAAGTTCGTCAGCGCCATGATCAGCGAATCAATCGGCAGCACGCGCGGCAGGAGCAGCGAGGTGATCAGGCCCACCGGGGCGACCACTGCGCACAGCATCACCGCCTGCATATCCACCGTTCCCTCCGTGCGCACGGCCGCCAGCAGCAGCCCCAGCACCTCAAACAGCAATGTCAGCAGGGCAATCAGCGTCACACGGGCGTCTCCCGCGCGGCTCACCGCGCGTTTGCGGTCGCGAAAAACGGTGGCCTCCTTTTTCTCCTTGCGCTGGATACGCCTATGCATCGCCGCCAGACGGCGCTCGTCCTTGTCCTCATCCGGTTCGGCGCACCGGGCCGCAGCCGTTCGCCGGACGGCCTTCCTCTTTTCCTGTGCCGGAAGAACACGGACGGCCTTGGGCACGGCGGTGCGTCTGCCGGGTGACGCCGCCTTTGTCCGCGAATCACTCCTGGCCGCCGTCTTTTTCTCCGCGGACTTCTTCGTAACTTCCTTTTCGGCCGTCCTTCCGGCCGCGGTCTTGCCGCCCTTGTCCTTCGCCTTCTTATACTTTGCGCTCACGGCGCCATCCTCGGGCGCTTCTGCTTTCACGGTCCGCTTCGCTTTTGCGGTGTACACTTCCTGTCTGCGGGCCATGCCTTCACCTCCGCGCCTTTACGCCGTCTTCTCTCTCCAGCTCGCGATTCTGTTTCTGCCGGAGCTTTTTCTCCCGGCGCGCCTCGCCCTTGCCCGGCGCGCCGATGCCCTCTCCCCGTCCCTGCTGCGCCTTGCTGCGGCGGGCCGAAGTCACATACGGGCCGTCCTCAAGGGCGTGCGCATCTCCCTTGCCATACACATGCAGCGCCATTTTGAGCTCGCCCACGCGAAGCACCGCCCCGGAACCGAGAACCGCCTCATCGCCCGGCTCTACGGGCACGTCATCCACCGTGAAGCCGTCCCGGTGCAGGGCGACCATGTGAAGCCCGTCCTTCTCCATCCAGAAGAAGGCGGAGCGCATGTGCACCTTTTTATAGGGAATACAGACGTCGCAGCTGTGCGCGGAGCCCAGCGTGCCCTCGTACGGCACGCGAATCTCCTGTCCGGCGGAAAGCCTCCTGCCGCCCGCAGAGAGCACGCGCAGCGTGCCCATGGCCCCGGCCTGAGGTATGCTGCGGCCGACACGCCGCCACAGCGCACGATCAGAGAGATACTTGCGCGCGGCCAGCAGCACGATCAGCACAATGATGAGCGCGCTCAAATATCCAAAGCTCAGGGATGCGACCTGGTACCATGCCTGTGTCAACGATCGTGTGCCTCCTCGCCTCCGCCGCCGCGAGGGCCCGGCGGGAACTATTCCCACCGATTATACCATAAAAACGGATG
>JAUNJB010000145.1 GCA_030535375.1 Clostridia bacterium
TCGTGGAGCCGGAGTCGATGCCCACGTAGACATCGCCCGCGTAGCTGTCCGCCTCACGGCGGGCGACGCAGGCGCGCGCATGGCGCGCACGGAAGGCGGCGAGCGCCTCCTCGCTGTCAAACAGCGGCGGCAGGGCGTTGTAGCTCTCCGTGCTGTGGAAGGCGTCGATGGCCTCAAGGCAGTCGCTGATGCGCACAGGCTCGACGGCCTGATGCGCCGCGCCGAGCGCGACGAAGTAAAGCGACTGCTCCGGGCACAGGCCGGTGAGGCCGAGCGCCTCGTCAAAGCAGGCGCGCAGCTCGCTCAGGAACGTCAGCGGCCCGCCGAGGTAGACGACGTTGCCCTCGATGGGGCGGCCCTGTGCCAGACCCGCGATGGTCTGGTTGACGACGGCCATGAAGATGGAGCGCGCCACGTCCGCGCGCTTGGCGCCCTGGTTGAGCAGGGGCTGCACGTCCGTCTTGGCGAACACGCCGCAGCGTGAGGCGATGGTGTAGGTGCGTTCGGCGTGTGCGGCCTCCCCGTTCATCTCGCCGGGGGTGATGCCGAGCAGCGTGGCCATCTGATCGATGAATGCGCCGGTGCCGCCCGCGCAGGAGCCGTTCATGCGCACCTCGAGCGTGCCCTGAAGGAAGAGGATCTTCGCATCCTCGCCGCCCAGCTCGATGATCACATCCGTACCGGGCAGGATGAGGTCGGCCGCGACCTTGGTGGCGTAAACCTCCTGCACAAACGGGATGTGGGAGCCCAGTGCCAGGCCCATGCCGGCGGAGCCGGAGATGGACAGGCGCACCGGTGCGCCGTGCACCACCTCTTCGTCGAGGCGGGTGAGCAGCTCGCGTGTTTTCTGGGTGATGAGGGAGAAGTGGCGGTCGTAACAGGAATAGACGATCTCGTCCTTGCTGTCCAGCACGACGCATTTGATCGTCGTGGAGCCGATGTCAAGGCCGATTCTCAGCAATGTATCGGGCATAAAGCGCGATCCTTTCTAAAAAAGAAGTCCAATATGATGACCATCTGCCGCGGCGCGGGGGCCGCGGGGATAGACTGCGAATAAGCAGCTTACGTCAATATGACATTATAAGCGAAAATTCGCGCGTTGACAAGACAAAATGCGAAACAGTCAATACTTGACTTATAAATTGGAAGCAGAATTGTCACACTTTGCCTGATTTTTTTGTGAGTCAGGCGCGGAAATGTCCTTCAGCGCTTGAAGCCCGGTTGGTTTTCTGCTATAATCACAAGATGGTTGAATCTGTGCAGACCGGCGGTCTGCGGAAGGAGGGAAAGCGATGGCCAGGCTGGAGGCCTACGATAAATCGCTTGACTATTCTTACGCGCCCGGCATCTTCCCGGCGACGGAATGCCTCAAAAACGCGCCGGAGCGCTGCCTGCGTCTGTTGCTTTCGGGCAGCAGTGAAAGGAGTGCCGGGGCCAACGCGCTGCGCGAGGCGGCGCAGAGCGCGGGCATCCGCGTGGAAATCGCGGACCGGGCGCTTGAGCGAATCTCCAGGAAGGAGAACTGCTTTGCCGCGATGGTCTATAAGAAGGCGGAGGGCGTGTTTGACGGGGATGCGCCGCACGTCGTGCTTCATCATCCCAGCGACAGCGGCAATCTGGGCACGATTCTGCGCACGGCGCTCGGCTTTGGGCTGGGGAACATCGCCATCATCCGGCCTGCCGTGGATTCCGACGATCCGCGGGTGACGCGCGCTTCTATGGGTGCGGCGTTCTCGCTGAACGTGCGCCATTTTGACACCTTCGAGCAGTACCGGGCCGAGTTCCCCAACCGCGATCTCTTCCCGTTCATGCTCACGGGCGCCGTGCCGCTTGAGGAGGCGGCTTCGCGCGTGCGCGGCCCGTTCTCGCTGGTCTTCGGCAACGAGGCCAGCGGCCTGCCGGATGAGTTTTCGCGCCTGGGCACGAGCACGCTCATCCCGCACAGCCACCGGATCGATTCGCTGAACCTTGCCATCGCCGCCGGCATTGGCATGTACACCTTTGCGCAGCAAGAGCGCAGACGTTTGGAGGAGCTCAAATGAAGATTGTTGTGGACGCGATGGGCGGGGATTTCGCCCCGAAGGTCAATGTGGACGGCGCGATTGACGCGCTGCGCGAGTTTGCCGATGTGGAAATCGTGCTTGCCGGGCCCCAGGCACTGCTGGAGGAGACGATCGGCGCGTATGCCGACCAGGATGCCTACGCCAAGGTGAAGGACCGCCTGAGCATTGTGGACGCGCCGGAGGTCATCTCCACCGAGGAGCACCCGGTCATGGCGCTGCGCCGCAAGAAGAATTCCACATTCGTGGTGGGCATGGATATCGTGCGCCGCAAGGAGGCGCAGGCCTTTGTCTCCGCCGGCTCGACAGGCGCGCTGATGGCGGGCGCGATGTTCAAGATCGGCCGCATCAAGGGGATCGCACGGCCCGCGCTGGCGACGATGCTCCCCGTGCCCGGCCGCCCGCTGCTGCTGGTGGATGCGGGCGCGAATACCGACTGCAAGCCGAGCTGGATCGTCCAGTTCGCGATGATGGGCAGCATCTATGCCGACAAGGTCATGGGCATCAAAAACCCGCAGGTCGGGCTGCTCAACATCGGCGTGGAGGCGGCCAAGGGCAACGAGCAGGCGCAGAAGACCTATGAGCTGATGGAAAAGCCGCAGCCGTTCGCCTTTTGCGGAAACGTCGAGGCGCGCGACGCGCTTGCGGGCAAGTGCGACGTGCTCGCGGCGGACGGATTCGTGGGCAACGTGCTGCTCAAGAATACGGAGGGCGTGATCTCCATGCTCTTTGGGCTGCTGAAGGACGGGTTGATGGGCTCCGCGAAGGGCAAGGTCGCCGCGCTTCTGGCGAAGGACACGTTCAAGGGCCTCAAAAAGAGCTTTGATTCCACGGAGGTCGGCGGCGCGCCGCTGCTCGGCGTGGAGGGCGCCGTCATCAAGGCGCACGGCAATTCGAACGCCCGCGCGATCTTCTGCGCGATCCGCCAGGCCAGGCAGGTCGTCGACGGCGGCGTGGTCGATCTCATCCGCGAGGAGGTTTCCCGCCTGAGCGTGGGCGAGGAGGAATAAACCGAAAACCCCACAATTAAGAAGGAGGTAAGCAATATGGTAATGGACAAACTTGTCGGCATGGTGGCCGAGCAGCTGGGCGTGAGCGAGGCGGAGGTGAAGCCCGAGAGCCGCCTGAAAGAGGATCTGGGCGCGGACAGCGCGTCCGTGATGATGCTGGTGATGGACGTGGAGGGCGAGTTTAACATCGAGGTGGAGGATGACGCCATCGAGAAGGTCAAAACCGTCGCGGACATGGCCAAGTATATCGAGGACAAGATGTAACATGGGATAGCCGCCTGGCGCGTCTCGCGCCGGGCGACGCCTTTCCCGTGTATTTCACTTCGCGCGGCAGGCACGCACGAAGCGAAATGGACGGGAGCGGAACCTTCACCGGAAAGAAAGGATTGTGCATGAACTATCAACTGCTCGAGCAAACGATCGGCCACCGCTTCGCTGACATCGCGCTGCTCGATCTGGCGATGACCCATCCGTCCTATGCGCTTCAGCACAAGTGTCAGGATAATCAACGGCTGGAATTCCTGGGCGACGCGGTGCTGGAAATCTGCGTCAGCCGGGTGCTGTATCACAAGTTTCCCAAGCTGCGCGAGGGGCAGCTCACGCGCAAGCGCGCCGCGCTGGTGTGCGAGGCAAACCTTGCCGGCGCGGCCAGGCGGCTGGGGCTGGGCGGCTTCCTCAAGCTGGACCGCGGCGAGGAGATCGTCGGCGGGCGCGAGAATCCGTCGATTCTGGCGGATACGATGGAGGCTGTGATCGCCGCCGTGTATTTGGATGCCGGCATGGAGAAGGCCGCCGCGCTGGTCGATCTGGCGATGGGCGATTATGAGACGAGCGAGCGTGCGGACCGCGATGCCAAGAGCGCCCTTCAGGAATACCTTCAGGCACTGGGCGAGGAGACGCCCGCCTACGAGATCATCGCGCAGGACGGCCCGCCGCACGCGCGCGTGTTCACGGCCCGGGTGCTGCGTGCCGACGGCACGGAGATGGGCCGGGGCACCGGGGCGCGCAAGCAGCGGGCCGAGGAGGCCGCCGCGCAGATGGCGCTTCAGAGGCTCGGACAATGAGAGTACAAGCAGCGCCCGGGGAGCAATGCCGCGGGCGGGGAAAGGAGTCGCTCACGTGCGGCTAAAGAGACTGGAAATTTACGGCTTTAAGTCGTTTGCGGACAGGACGGTCGTCGTCTTTGATCAGGGAATCACCGGCATCGTGGGGCCCAACGGCAGCGGCAAATCGAATCTTTCGGACGCGGTGCGCTGGGTGCTCGGCGAGCAGAGCGCCAAGGCGCTGCGCGGCGGCAAGATGGAGGACGTCATCTTCAATGGCACGCAGCGCCGCAAGCGCCTGGGATACTGCGAGGTTTCGCTCGTCTTTGACAACGAGGACCACGCGCTGCCGGTTGACTTCACCGAGGTGATGATCACCAGGCGCGTCTACCGCAGCGGCGAGGGCGAATACTACATCAACAAGGCATCCTGCCGCCTGCGCGACATCATCGATCTGTTCCGCGATACAGGCGTGGGCAAGGAGGGCTATTCGATTGTCGGCCAGGGCCGCATCGACGAAATCCTCTCCCAGAAGAGCGAGGACAGGCGCGGCGTCTTTGAGGAGGCCGCGGGCATCGTCAAATACCGCACCCGCAAGGAGGAGAGCGAGAAGCGCCTGGCCAATATGCGCGACAACCTCTCCCGCGTGGAGGATATCATCGCGGAGCTGGAGGCTCAGCTTGAGCCGCTGGCCAAGGCCAGCGAGACGGCCAGACGCTATCTGGCGCTGCGCGACGAGCTGCGCACGCTGGAGTGCTCGGCGTTCGTCCTGCGCAGCGATAAGGCCAGGGAGCGCATCGCCGACGCGGAGCAGCTGCTGGCCGGCCTGCGCGAGGCCATCGGGAATGAGGAAAGGCGCGCGGGCGATCTGAGCGCGGCGCGCGATACAGCCAATGAAGCCGCCGCGCAGCTGGAGGCGGAGGTTTCCGCCGCGCACGAGAGCGTGCTGGATCTCACGCGCGAAAAGGAAGCGCGCGAGGGTGAATTGGGCGTGCTGCGCGCGGAAATTGCGCGCATGGAGAAGGACGTGCTCACCCTCAGCCAGGAGGAGGACGTGAAGCGCGCGCGCTGCGAGGCGTTGGGCGGCGAGATCGCGAAAAATGAGGCGGACACGCTTAGCGCCCGCACGCGGATTGTCGGGCTGCAGAAGGAGCTGCGAACCAGAGAGGCGGAGCTGGCCTCCGCGCAGGAGGCGGCCCGTGAGGCGGAGGAGGCCCTGGAGGCGCACAAGAGCGCCATCATTGAGGCGATGAACCGCCTCAGCGACGTGCGCACCAGCGAGGCGCGCCTGTCCACCATGCGCAAGGAGCTGGAGCGCCGCGGCGAGGAGGCCGAAGGCCAGCGAGAGGAGCTTTCCATCATCGCTTCGCGCATGGAGGAACAGCTCGAGGAGGCCAGGCAGGAGCTCTCGGACGCGCAGAAGGCCGAGGAGGAGCTCTCGGAGAAGGAGCGCAGAATTGACGAGGAATCGCAGGAGGCCGCGCGGCGCATCGCCGGGATTCAGCAGGCGCTGACCGAGGCGAGCGGGCAGAAGCAGGCCGCAGCCAGCCGTCTGCGCGTGCTGCGCGAGATGGAGCGCGACTATGCCGGCTATCAGCAGGCCGTCAAGCAGGTGCTGCTGCACGCGCGTGGAAACGCGGGTGTGCATGGCGTCGTCGCCTCGCTGATGCGTGTGCCCAAGGAGTTGGAGCGCGCGGTGGAGGCCGTGCTCGGCGGCGCGCTGCAAAATGTCGTCACGAGCGACGAATATGTCGCCCGCGATATGATCGCCTATCTCAGGCAGAATAAGCTCGGCCGCGCGACCTTCCTGCCCCTGACGACGATCAGCGGCAGAACGCTGAACGCGCAGGAGCGGCAGCTGCTCTCCATGCCGGGATGCGTGGGCCTGGCCAGCGAGCTGGTCGGCTTCGATCCCAGGTATCGCGGAATTGTGGAAAACCTGCTCGGCCGCACCGTCGTGGCGGAGAACCTTGACGCGGGCATCGAGATCATGCGCCGCGGCCGCCACGCTTTCCGCCTGGTGACGCTGGAGGGCGACGTCATGCACTCTGGCGGCTCGATGACTGGCGGCAGCTCCGCTTCGCGCATGACGAGCCTGCTCTCCCGTGAGCGCGAGATCAAGGAGCATGAGGCGCTGATCGCCAGGCTCGATGCGCAGATGGCGGATTACCAGGGGCGCATTGAAAAGGGCGAGGCATTCCGTCAGGCGATCAAGCAGCGCCGTGCGCAGGCGTTTGACGACCTGCATCAGGCACAGATCGACGTCTCCATCGCCAGTGAGCGGCTGCGCCAGCTGACGGAGCAGCGTGAAAGCCATGCCCAGCAGGAGCAGCGCTGCGACCTGCTGCGTGCCCAGATCGCCGAGAATCTTCGCCAGATCGATGGCCAGCTGGCCGGCGCGCGCAGCACGCAGGAGGGCGAGGAGAAGACCAGCGACGAGATGAACCGCCGCACCGGCGAGCTCAGCGATGTGCTCTATGAAAAGCGTGAAGCGCTCGACAGCCTGCGGGAGCAGGCGCAGGGCGTGCGCGTCACGCTGGCGGCCTGTGAACGCGATCTGACGGCCCTGCAGTCGGACGGCGCGCGCATGCGCCGCGAACAGGCGGAGATTGCCGCGCAGGTCGGCGATGCACATGAAAACCGTGAGCAGCTGACGCTCAGCCATCAGCGCAGCACGGAGCAGCTCGCGCAGGATATGGCCGAGCAGGAGGCCTGCGCGGCGCGCCTTGAAGCGGCGCAGGAGCAGCTGCTCGCCAGGCAGAGCCTGCGCAATGAGAGCCAGGAGAAGGTTCGCCGGCTGACGCAGGAGATCGACGGCCTGCGGGAGACGCTGGCACAGGATATGGATAAGTGCCACAAGGCGGAGCTCGTGCTGAGCCGCACGCAGAGCGAGCTTTCCCAGATGCAGCAGCGCATCTGGGATGAGTACGAGCTGACCTATGCGGGCGCGAAGGATTACCTGACGGAGCCGTTTGACCTTGCCGCCGGCGACAAGCGCACCGGCGACATCCGGCGCGAGATTCGCGCGATGGGCCCGGTCAATGTCACGGCGGTGGAGGATTACCGGGCATGCCGCGAACGATATGACGATCTGAGCAGCCAGCGCAATGACCTGGTCAAGGCGCAGGAGGATCTGCTGGGCATCATCGAGAGCCTGCAGCGGCAGATGGAGCGCCAGTTCATGGAGAATTTCCGCCTCATGCAGGAGTATTTTAACGAGACGTTCTCCAAGCTGTTCGGCGGCGGACAGGCGGAGCTGCGCCTGCTTGACGAAAGCGACGTGCTCGGCTGCGGCATCGAGATCGTGGCGCAGCCGCCGGGAAAGAAGCTGCAGCTGCTCTCGCTGCTCTCGGGCGGCGAGCGCGCGCTGACGGCTATTGCGATTCTGTTCGCGATGCTGCGGCTCAAGCCGACGCCGTTCTGCTTCCTCGACGAGATCGAGGCGGCGCTGGACGACGGCAACATCTCGACGTTCGCGGACTATCTGAGGGATTTTTCCCGCGACACGCAGTTCGTCGTCGTCACCCACAGAAAGGGCACGATGGAACGCTGCGACGGCCTTTACGGCGTGGCGATGGAGGAGAAGGGCGTCTCCAAGATGCTCAGCGTAGAGCTTAAGGACGTGGGCGAGGACGCGATGGCGTAAGAAAGGAGTTTCACCATGGCA
>JAUNJB010000146.1 GCA_030535375.1 Clostridia bacterium
TACTATTTCTACTTTCTTCCATTCACACAGCATTCGCAGTATTTTCCCTATCTCTACCTTTCTTCTATACTTAGGCGCAAATACAATATGATATTTGCAATTCCAACTTGTGTGTGCTAAACTGTTCATGTCATTCATCCGAATGTCCTCCTTTTGTTGTTTCTTTTTGCAGTTGCCAGACCGCATCTTGATTATACAACAAAAGGAGTTTTTTCGTCTGCATCATCGCCAGAAGGCTTTTTTCGAACCACTCGCCTAGCGAGTGGTTTTCGTTTCATACAAAGAGGCCGCCGGAACTCCGCCGGCGGCCCCCTGAAAAACCGAATTATTCGAAGAAATCGTCATCGTCGTCGGTGAACTCATCATCCAGTCCGGCGTCCTCAAGGAAGTCATCATCCTCGTCCTTACGGCGTCCGAAGAAGCCCTTCTTCTTTTTCTTCATCGGCTTGATCTCGCTGCGCGTCTTGCCCCTCGCCTCAAATGCGTCGCGGCGCGCGTCCTGCTGGCGGATCTCGTCGATCTCCGCGCGGCTCAGGCGAATCGTTTCCTCCGCGCTGGCCGCAGGCGTTTCCTCCGCCTTCTTCTCAGCCTGGGGCGCGGTCTCCTCCTCCGCGGGGGATTCCGCCTCCTGCGCATCGTGGGCCTCAACGGCTTCCTTCGTCAGCTTGCCGAAGATGCGCGTCTGCGAGTCATCCACCTTGCCCTGGGCGATAAACTCCGGCCGCTGATCGACCGGCGCCACGCGCAGCGTCTCATCGGTGGGCACCTCCTGCGCCGCGCGGCGGCGGTGTCCCTCCTCGCGCTCCAGCTGGCGCATCGCGTCGCGCGCGGGCGTGGTGGACTTCGTCGCCTCCTCCTCGGTCAGTTCCGGCGTCGGCACGATCGGCTCCTCCTTGGCAGGCTTGGCCTCCGCCGCCTTATCCGCATTCTTCTTGCCCTTGCGGCGCTTGACGCCGCGATGATTGCGCACATCCGGCGAAAGCTCGATGGTATCCAGCGCGCCCGCCATGCGCTTCTTGCGCTTGGCGCTGCTCACGCCGTTGACCGCCAGAATCGCCACCAGCGCCGCGCCCAGCACGCCCGCCAGGGTGTAGAGCACCACGGGATTCACATGCTCCGCGATGATCTCGCCAAGCGACGGCACGGGTGTCGCCGTCGGCACCGGGGAGGGCGTCGGCGGCGCGGCCGTTGGCTCGGGCGTCGCCGTCGGCTCAGGCGTCGGGGCGACATAGGTCAGCGCGATGATGTTTGAGGAATAGGTGCGCTCGTTGCCCTCCGCGTCCTTGCCGCTGACGGTGAACTGAATCTGGCCGGCGATACTCGTCTGCACGTCGAACACCACCGTCCGGCTCTCTCCGGAGGGCAGCGACGGGATCGTCGCCACGGTGGTGCCCGCCTCTTTCACGGTCAGCGTGGTCGCGTCGGTCTGGCCGATATTCTCCACCACGACGCCGAAGCGCACGACGGCCGGTTCGCTGTAGATCGTCGTGGTCTCCGCCTGCGCGCGCACATTCAGCACAAGCGCGGTCGACGCGTCCTGCGTGGTCAGCGCCACCTCATTTGAGGAGACTCCCACCGTCTCGCCGCTTGCGTCAAGCCCCGTCACCTCGGCCGTGACGGTGGTATCCTGCTGCACCGCCCACTCGATCTCCTGCTCAAAGGACGCGCCGGGCGCCAGATCGACGCCGGATGCGATGACGGTGCCGTCGCTGAGCTGGGCGCTCAGGCCGGAGTAGGCGGATTCGCCGCTGTTTTTCATCGTCAGCGTCAGCGTGATCTGCTCGCCGGGATAGATCTTGTCGGTGCTGCTGGCCTTGAGCTCCACCTCCAGCCCATCCTCGGCGACGGTGATGGTTCTGCGGGCCATGTCCGAAATGGTCAGCGTCTTGTCCGAATCCGCCGACTGATAGGTGACCGTCGGGTTGCTGACCAGCTCGGCCTCCCCCATGGTGAACGTATCGGTCAGCGTCACCTTTTCGCCCACGGAGAGCGAAGCGGCGGTGAGATTCTTGCTGGATATTCCCTTATTCTCCACCACGATATTGCGCAGCTCAATATTGCCGGTGTTGGAAAGCGTGTAGGAAACGGTCACCTGCTGTCCCTTGCGCGCGGCGGCGGGCGTAATGCTGTACGTCGCGCTCAGCTGCGGGGAGGCCGTCTCCGTCTGGATGATGACGGGAATGGTATGGGTGGTCTTGGTCGGCCCGTCCTCGGTGTCCACCATGTAAGTGATATAGTAGGTGATTTTCCCCGCGTCAATCTGATCCTGGGTGACATGCCATGTGCCCGTGTAGGTCACACTCTGGTCGCCCTTAAGCCCGTAATACTTCTCGACGGAGACGCGGTCCGGGCCATAGAGCGTGATGTCCTCCTCCATATCCGTCTGGCCACTGTTGTATATCTTGATGGTGATGGATACATCCTGCTCGGAGATCACCGACTGCGGCTCGCACAGCGAGGACACGCGGATGGGATCTGCGTCCGCAAGCGCGGCGGACGCGGCGACGAGCAGAAAAACGACCACCATCATCGCCACCGCAAGGCGGATGCCTCTAGCCCGATTGTCCATGTTTTCGTTCAGGGCCGATGACGGCCCCTTCCTCCCTTCTCCGGCAGAAGCTCCCGCCGAACAATGTCAAAAGCGCACACGAATCCACTTTGGTTTATTGTAGTCGATTCGTGCGTTTCTGTCAAGCTTCGGCGCATTTTGGCAAGCAACTTCCGCTCTTTTTCGCAAAATCTGCCGCAGCACGCGCAAGCGACAGAATGATGACGAATCAGCCCGCCATTTCCCTGCCGGATGAAGGGTGGCAATTTCCTGCACGCTAGACAAGTCCTGCCGCGGCGATCACCCCAGCCAGATAGGAAAGCAGCGCCACCGGCACCGCATAGCGCGAGCGCGTCACGCCGGCCGTGCCCAGATACAGCGAGCCGGTGAAGAAGACCGTCTCGCTCGCGCCGCTGATCACACAGCACAGCCTGCCCGCGCGGCTGTCCGCCCCCGCCGTAGAGAGCACATCGCTGACCGCCGCCAAAGCTGCCGAACCCGACAGCGGCCGCAGGATCACCACCGGCGCGGCCTCCCCGGGCAGGCCCATCGCCGCGAGCAGGGGGGCGAGCAGCCCCTCCAGCCGCATGAGCGCGCCCGTCTCTCTCAAGAGCGCCACGGCCGTCAGAATCGCCGCCAGATACGGCGCCATGCCCACCAGCGTCAAAAGCCCTTCCTTCGCGCCGCGCACAAACGCGCTGTACACGTCGAGCCGCGCGCGCAGCGCCCCCAGCACACACAGCAAAACGAGCGCCGGCAGCAAAAAGGACGCACTCATCCGCCTCTCCTCCTTTCGCGCGCCCTGCGATCCGTCCACCCGGCGCAGAGCCTGCACAGGACGATCCCGCAGAGCGTCGACACCGCCGTGGCGATCAGCGTCGGCAGCACGATATCCGCCGGATCGCGCGCCCCCGCCTGCGCCCTGAGCGCGATCATCGTCGTGGGCAGCAGCTGCACGCTCGTCGTGTTGATCACAAGAAAGAGGATCATCGCGTGGCTCGCCCGTCCTTCCCGGCAGCCGGCCTGTGCCATCGTCCGCATCGCCGCAAGCCCCGCGGGCGTCGCCGCGCCGCCCATGCCCAGCATATTGGCCGCCAGATTCACGCAGATGTCCCCCAGCGCGCGCTCCTCCCCCAGCTCAAAGCGAAACAGCCTCTGAACCGGCCTTCGCAGGGCCGCGGCCAGCGCTGTTTCCATGCCGCTCTCGCGCAGCACGCCCAGCAGCCCGCCGAAGAACGCATACGCCCCCGCCAGATTGACGCACAGCGTCACCGCCTCGCTTCCGCCGCAGAGCAGCGCCTGCTGTGCCTCCTCCACCCGTCCAGTCGCCGCCGCGCCGATCACCCCGAGCAGCAGCATGACGCAGAAGATCGCGTTCATCTCATCACCCGCTCAAGGCTATGACCACTGACCGGAAAAAAGACGCCCGTCCATCTCCTTGACATTCACACGGAGCGCGCGTATAATAAACACACGTTCAGGTTTGGAGGGCACCATGGCACAGATCCTCAAGGAATCCATCCGCGCGTCCATTCTCGCCAGCGCTTCGGCCGAATTCGCGCGGGATGGCTATCAGTCGGCGTCCATGCGCTCCATCGCGCGCGGCGCCGGAATCTCCCCGGGGCTCATTTACACCTATTATGAGAGCAAGGAGGCGCTGCTTGACGCCGTGCTCGCCCCCGTTTTGTTTGACTGGGAGGCCGTGCTCGCCGAGGGGGATTCCGCGCACCCGCAGGCAAACAGCCTCAGCCAGGCGGAGCTTGACTGCCTGTGCAGGCTGATTGAGCATCCGCTCGCCTCCGTCACGCTGATGGAGGGCTGCGCGGGCACCAAATACGCCCACGCCAAGGAAAGCCTGACCGCCGCCATCGAGGCCCATCTCCTCCGGCACAGTCGGCGCGACGCGCTCTTTGTGCACATCGTCGCCAGCGGCTTCGTGGACGGCGTAATCCAAATCATCCGTCACAACCAGGGAAGGGAATGGGCTGTCGATATGCTCCGCCAATTATCGGACATGTATTTTCAGGGAATCGGCTGAACGGCCGGTTCCCCTTTTTTATTGAACAAGGCAAAACAATCGTTTAAGATTCAGGAGGTCATCGCATGATCAATCTGCTCGCCCGTCTCTTCATCAAAGGCACCGATACCGCCGATCCCCGCGTCCGAAAGGCATATGCCACGCTCTCCAGTCTCGCGGGCATTCTGCTCAACCTGATGCTCTGCGCGGCGAAGCTCGCCGCGGGCGCTCTGAGCCGCTCCGTATCCATGGCGGCGGACGGCTTCAACAATCTCGCGGACGCGGGCATGTCGCTCGTCTCGCTGCTGGGCTTTTCCATCGCGCAGTATGGCTCCGGCGAAACGCATCCCTTCGGCCATGGCCGGATCGAGTGGATCATGAGCATATTCGGTTCGCTCCTCGTGATTCTGATGGGCGCGGAGCTGGCGCACACCTCTATCCGCGCCATCGCTGTCCCCCAGGGCGCGCAGTTGACCGTTTCATCCGCCGTCATCCTGACGCTGTCCGTCCTCGTCAAGCTCTGCATGTATGGCTACAACCGCCGCTTCGCCGTGCTCACCGATTCTCAGCTTCTCAAAGCGACCGCCGCCGACTGCCTCAGCGACGCGGCCGCTACCGCGGCCGTGCTGCTGTGCACCGTCGTCTCCCATATGACGGGCCTGGTCATCGACGGCTTCTGCGGCCTCGCCGTATCTGCGCTGATCGTCGTCGCCGGGTACAAGAGCCTGTGCTCCACGCTCGGCCGCATCATGGGCCGCGCGCCGGACGCGGCCATGCTGCGCGACGTTCTGCGCACGGCCGGGAGCCTTCCCGGAGTCGCCGCCGTATACGATCCGATGGCGCATGATTATGGCTTTGGCTGTCTGGTGCTCTCCATGCGGATCGCGGGCAACAGACGCGACGCGGATGCCCTCTACGCGGCCGCGCATCAGCTCAACCATGGGCTGCACGGGGTGTTTCCGTGCGGCTGCTGCGTTCAGGTGGACTATCTCGTTCAGGATGACGCGCTGCTCGCCGGCGTGCAGCGTGCCGTCGATCACGCGCTGCTCCCCTATGGCGGCGCGGTCAAGACGGCCAACCTCCGCCTCGTGGAGAACGGAACGGGTGTGGACGCGATGCTCGATCTCATCTACCATTCGAAGCTGCAAAAGCACGAGGCCCGCATCGTATCGGAGATCGAAGCCGCGCTCCACAGGCTCCGCCCTGCCTGCCGCCTCATCGCAAAGGGCACGCTCATGCGCGAGCGCCCCGCCCTGCACCGCCCGCAGGAGGACGCATGACCACACTCACTTTTTCACAGAAGCGCTATCTCGCGGCGCTCTACATCCTTCAGCTCACAACGAACGAGGTGCGCGCGGTTCATGTCGCCCGCCGCCTGGGCGTCACTGCCGCCAGCACATCCGTCGCGCTTCACGCGCTTCGCGGCAAGGGGCTGCTCTGCGTCAGCGGCACGGGTGCGCTGCGCCTCACCGCGCCCGGGCTCCGGCTGGCGGAGGAGTATTGCTCGCGCTACGCCCGTCTGGCCGCCGCGTTGATCCGCCTTGGCGTGCCCGCCGAAACCGCCATGGACGACGCGCGCCTGCTGGCCCATTCTCTCAGCGGGGAGAGCTTTGTGCACATCTGCCGGGCATGCGAAAAGGCGCATACGTCCTCTGCCCCGGGAAACGATCCCGCCTCTGCTGCCGGACATGGGCCGGCATGAAAACGGCGCGGCCACAGCAGGCCGCGCCGTCTCATCCATTTACCGGTTCCCACGCCGAAGAATCAGCCGTTTCCACCCAGCGTGGAGTCGTAATCCATATCCTCAATGACGCCCGTCTCCACATTGACCGACGCGCCGTACAGCCCGTCTCCCTCCGACCATGGGCCGTCCTCCACCATCCACAGATAGAACCAGATGTCGTACACCGGCTTGTCGTCCACCATGCCAAAGCCCGTCCATGTGTCGTGCAGCTCCATCGCGCCGGCCTGCTCCTGCGTGAGCCCGTAGCGCTGCACAATGGCCTCCTTCGCCAGCGCGAGGGCCTCCTTCGGCGAGATTTCCGCGCGCGCGAACGCCTGCGCCGTATAGTATTCCGTCCATGACTGATATCCCTCCGGGGTCGTGATTTCCGGCTCCGGCATCACGGATTCGGTCTTGTATCTGCATACAAATACGCTGCCGTCGTCCGCGTAGATCCTCGTCACATAGCTCTCCACCAGGCCTTCCGCCTCGTTTTCCCGGCTGTAGTTTACGCTGTAGCGCCAGAGGCCATGTCCGTCCTCTGCAACCTCTTCCGGAGCCACCACATGCCTGTGTGCATCCTGCAGCTCAAACCCGTCAAGCGCGTCCGCACCGAATTTTTCCTCGATCGCTTTGCGCGCCAGCTCCGCGGCCTGCTCCTCGGTCACGTTGATCTCCAGCTGCTCCGGCGTGTAGATGCCCTCGATCACGAACCACTCCTCGCCCGCCGCCTTCCGCGCGAGCGCCTCGCCAAACAGCTTCGCATCCCAGACCGCGGAGCTCGTATCGCTGCCCACGGTCTCGCCGTCGTGCGACCAGCTTGCCTCAGCCTTGCCGTTTTTCATCGTGACGGTGTACACGCCCAGCCGTTCGGTGCCCGCCATCGCGTCAACCGGCGTATAGACGACCGTTCCTGCCGCCTCGTCCACCGCGCATGAGAAGAAGGACACCATCTCCGCCGTGAGCCCATACTGCTCGCTGAGCGCCTGCTCCGCCATCTCCTTGATATCCACCTTATCCGAAGTCATCAGCCCTGCCGCCAGCGCGACAGCCGCGGCCATCACCAGCACAAGCGCCAGTGTGATTGCCCATGCTCTTTTCATAATTATCCTCCTTGTCGGTTCCTCGGGCAGCGCGTTCAGGGTGTTGCGCACGCGAATCTCCAGCGCGTCTCCCCGCGGTGCGTATGCCTTTTGCCAATCCTCGCGCTTCATCGCCATTCCTCCTCGATCAGCGCGCGCAGCTTCTCCCGCGCCCGCGAAAGTCCGGCGCAGACAGCGCCCTTTGTCGTGCCCATCATCCGCGCGATCTCCCGCACATCGTAGCCTTCCATGTAGTGCAGAACGGCCATCGTTCTCAGCCGCTGCGGCAGGCCGTCCAGCGCAGCGCGCAGCGCCTGCGCGCCGCCGTCCTCCTCAGCAAACGCCGCGCCGTCTGGGATCGCCTCCACCGGCAC
>JAUNJB010000012.1 GCA_030535375.1 Clostridia bacterium
AAAGTGGAATTATTCAACGATACTGGATTTCAATATAGACCCTCTTTCATCAATTCAAGTTTGTCGGGTAAATAGCAGACCCGGCCGGGCCATCGTGCGGCAAGATGAACGGGCTGCGCCCGCCGCCCACAGCCCCGCCCGGTTTAGCAAGCCAAGGGGCGACAGCATATCATAAAGCGCTGCCGCCCCTTTTGATGCTTCTTTGCCCTGCGCCAATGCTCATGTGCGATAAAGTAACACTACAATATGAAAGACGGCTATCTCCATTATTCCGTAATCCGTCAAGGCGATTTGACATTTCTTTTGAAGTGGTGTATACTTTTCATGTAAATATGAAAAATATGAATTGAGGAGATGAGATACAATGTCAATGCCAAAAGGAAAGCACATATTTGGAACTGTTAAAGTTGGAGAGCGCGGGCAAATTGTTATTCCAAAAGAAGCGCGTGAGATATTTGATATTAAGCCTGGAGATACATTACTTGTTTTGGGAGATGAGGAACAGGGAATTGCGGTAGTCAAGGCTGATGTTATGAAAGAAGTTGCTGTAAAAATTTTGAAAGGCTTGGGGCAGTTCAAGCGAGGGATTGATGATGAAAAATAGTATTTCAAAAATTTTGCCCTTTCTTTTAATTGCTGATTTAATAATCCCATTTTTGTTAGCACCCACCTATAAAGGCTACAATCATTTGACACAAGTAATGAGCGTTTTAGGAAATTCAAAAGCACCGTTGCATTTAATCTATAATATTTGGCTGGTTTTGTTGGGAGTTGCAATTTTAATCAGCACTTTACAGCTTTATCCTATCGTAGCCAAAGTATCGATTGTTATATCCATAGTGCTTTTTTCTGTTATTGTGATTTATGCCATAGGCGGCTGTATTCTTTCTGGATTTTTTTCAGTTGGGGAAAGCAAAAACCTTGAAACTTTTTCCGCAAAGATACATGGTTATGGTTCTGTAATAGGATTTTTACTTTTAGCGTTTGCACCATTACTTATCGGATTATATTTTTTCAAAATTTCAAATGGATTATTAGGGATTTTATCTTTAATTTGCTTTATCTTTGCAATAGGCTTTTTTGTATTATTCGTAATGGCTGATAAACCGAATTATAGAGGAACTATAATTGCATTTGAGGGGCTATGGCAAAGGCTATCCCTTTTGAGTATGTATCTTCCCATTATGGCGGTATGTATCTTTCAGAAATAGCAAACCCAGCAGTCAAGGGGCGACAGCATATTATAAAATGCTGCCGCTCTTTTTTGATACTTCCTTGCCCTGTATCAAACCCCATGGCTTCTTTTTCTTTCGATGATGCTCTCGTTTTGCGCATAACGATGCTCCCCATAGCGCAGTCTCGGGATTTTGCTATTTCGAGCAACTGCCCCACAGGGAGCATATCCATTCGCAGGTTGCCGGGCGCTTTTTGCGTTCCTTTTCGTTGGTCATCCGTAAATGCCGATCCCCCGCGCCCCGCCAGGGCTGCGGCCAAGGCGTTTTACCCCTTCAGCCCGTCCTCCTGCTGCATATTTCGCCTGTATTCCGTCGGCGATACGCCGCAAACCGCGCGGAATGTCTTCATAAAGTGTTTCTCGTTGTCAATCCCCACGCGCTTGCCCACCTCGCTCACGCGAAGCTCCGTGGTGCGCAGCAGCTCCTTGGCCTTGCTCATGCGCAGCTCCTTGAGATACTGCACAAAGTTTACGCCCACGCGCTGCTTGAACGCATAGGAGAACATCGAGTAATTCATCGAAACCACGTTGGAGACCACCGCCATATTCAGATCCCGGTGGTAGTTCTCATGAATATAGCGCAGCGCGGCGCTGATCTTCTGAACGTTCTGCTCCTCACTGGTATACATCACGCGCTCGTGAAACGCTTCCAGCGCGCCCTTCACCGCGTCAAAGCAGCACCACAGCGTCGGATACTCCAGCACTGTGCGCATGTTCTCAAACAGCGGCTGCGCTTCATCCCCGCGGCCGTAGGTTTGCTCGCAGCCGCGCGCAATGCGCCGGAGCCACTCGTCAAGCGCCTCCACGGCCATTCGCCCCGTGTTCACCTGCGTCATGCAGGCCTCCAGCTCGCGCTCCACCTCGTCCATGCGCTCGGTGCCCAGCATGTGGACGATGCGCTCCGCCTGAAGCCCGTCCTCCCGGCCCGCCTCCTGCGCGGCGTCGCTGTAGTGCACGCACGGGCGGCACATGGAAAACGAGCGGCAGCGAGCCCGCCGGGCCTGGCGATAGGCCACGGGCAGCGCGGCCGCCTCCTGATGGACGGCGCTCACCCCCACATAGTGCCCCTTCAGCGGCCCCTGCAGGAGTGCATTCTGCTGATCCTGCGGCACGATGAGCACGCTCTGCTCCTCCACCTTCGGCAGGCAGATCACCGCCGCGGGCAGGGTGATCTCCTCTCTGCCCACCTCATGCGTGCAAAGCACGACATACGGCACCCCGTCAACGCGCGCAAGCACGGACGCGGGCAGCTGCCCTAATTCCGCGGGCCCGATCTCCCTGCGCAGGAGCAGGCCGCCCAGGTGCGTCAGCCCCAGCCTGTATTCCTGATCCTCGCTGGCGCGCTTTTGCTGCAGCTCCTCCTCCAGCTTGACGAGTATCTCCCGGATTCTCTCCCGCTCTATCGGCTTGAGCAGGTATTCCCGCACGCCGCTGCGCATCATCTCCACGGCATAGCTAAAGTCGTCATAGCCGCTGATCGCCACAATCTGCGGCGGATGCGGACAGGCATGCGCGCGCCGGGCCAATTCCAATCCGTCCATATGCGGCATCCTGATATCGGTAAAGAGCACGTCCACCGGCTGCTTGGCGATCACCTCCAGCGCCTCCTGGCCGTTGCGGCACTCGATAATCTGTGCAACGGGCACACCGCTGCGCCTGATCATCGTGCAGATGCCCATGCGGATCATCTTTTCATCCTCAGCCACCAGTACCGTCTGCATGCGTCTCCCCCTTTTCCATCGGTATGCGTACAATCACCTTGGTATACAGGCCCACCTGCGACTTGATATCCACGCCATAGGCCTCGCCAAACGTCATTTTGATGCGGTCCTGCACGTTTTTGAGGCCGATGCCGTTGCCGGAGCTGCCCGCCGCGCCGCTCTCCCCGGCCAGCTTCCGCCGCAAAAGATCGATCTCCTCCTGCGTCATACCGCGTCCCGGGTCGGTAATCTCGATCTGACAGGCGCCGTCCGCCTCTATCCCCTTGATGTACACATAGGCGTCCTGCGCCAGCTCCTCGAGGCCATGGACGATGGCGTTTTCCACAATCGGCTGAAGGGACATCTTCGGGATTCGCTGATCGTAAAAGCGCTCGGGCAGGCTCAGCGACAGGTTGATGTCGTAATCATAGCGCAGGTTGATCAGCGCCAAATAGTTGCGGATGTATTCGATCTCCTCGCCGATGGTGACCGTACCCGACACCCAGCGCATGCTGTAGCGCAGCAGCTTGCCCAGCGCGGTGATGGCGTCGGCGATGTCGTACTTCTCCCCGATCTCCGCCATCATCTTGATGGTTTCCAGCACATTGTAGATGAAATGCGCGTTGATCTGGTTTTGCAGCGCGCGGATCTCGCTGTCCTTGACGAGCATCTCGCGGCGCATGTTGTCGTTCATCGCGCTGCGGATCGTATCGAGCATCTGATTGATCTGCCGCCCCATCTCCGCGATCTCGTCCCCGCCCTCGCACGGCACGTTGCACTGCGGATTCTGCCGCACGGTTTCAAGCGCGGCGAGCATGCCGTTGAAACGGCGAAGCAAAAAACGCACCAGCAGCCGGATCACCAGCAGCAAAAGCGCGAGCGCGGCCGTCAGTGGCACGCCCAAAAACAGCAGGCGGGAAAAGAGCTGTTCGCGCGCGCTTTCCAGCGAGAACACCTGAATCCACTTGGCGCCGAACTCGCTGGCCTCATGGCGTGCCAGCAGCACATGCTTCCCGGCGATCCGGGCGGGGACGATCCCGTCCTCCTCCATGCTTTCGGCAAAGGCCAGTATTTCCTGCGCGCAGGGCGCCCAAGGATCTCCGTCCGTGAATCCCGCGCCGTAGACCGCGTCGCCCCGCACAAGGCAGCTCCACTCGTCCTGCGTGGCGGCAAACAGCGACGGCATCACCACCTCCATCCGCATGACGATCTCCAGCACGCCGACCCGCTCATAGCCGTCCCCCTGGCAGGGCGTGAGCAGGCACATCATGTGCTCCTTCTGCGTGCGCACATGCGTGGGAAAGAGCGTATCCGTGTAATCGAAATACCACGTGTCGCCGTCGATTTCCTCGCCCGCCCAGGCGAGCCTGTGCATGCGCGAGGCGCTGTAGAGGATGGGCATCATCTCGCTCATGTCGTCGTTGGTGGCGTACACGCGGATCTGATCCAGATAGAGATTGCTCTCCACCATCCGTTCGAGCATGTCGATATCCGAGCGGTAAAAGGCGATCCGCTCCTGCGCGGTGATCTCGTCGCCCTTGTCGATTCGCTCCAGGTGATCGATCAGGTTGGCGTTGTTGACAAACGCCTGGGCGGCCACGCTGGAGACCTCCGCCACGCGGGAAAACTCGAGCAGCGCATGCTCGACGCTGGTCTGCGCATAGGTCTGCCGGTCGCGCAGCATCGCTTCATATTCCCCGTAAAAGAGCATGCCAGCCAGCGTCAGCACCGGAATGACGACCACCAGAAAGATGGCAACCGTCATCTTCTGTTCCATTTTGAAGTTGGCCAGCATGCGTTCCAGCCGTGTCATCGCTTCACCTCATTCAGCAGCGGTCAGGGCATGAGCAGATCCCTGGCATCCGGATATGCCTCGAGCAGCCGCTCGATGTTCTTGGCGATGGTCTCCTCCGACTGGCGCACGACGCGCTCATAACCATAATCGGCGCGCTTTTTGACAAAGGCGTCGAGCAGCCGGTCAAATTCCTCCTCGGAGGCGGCCAGGAGCAGCTGCGGCAGCGTGCGCGCCCATTCGGCATCCACCTTGTCGCTGATCTGCGATTCCTCCATCCCCCGATCCATCTGCACATCGTACTGGCCGGTGTAGACCGTATACTGCGCCGACCAGCGCTCCATCTGGCCCAGCGGTTCATCCAGTTCGCCCACCCAGGGCGCCGCCATCGCGTTGTTTTGAAGCATCCAATAGGCCACGTCCGCGCCGTACAGCTCATCAAACCGGGTTCTGTCCTCGTTGAGCAGGCTCTTCACCTCCGGCAGCATGTGCGGCACACCATTCTCGCCGACCTCATAGGTGACGCCCTCCACGCCCAGCCAGATCATCCTCTGGCCCTCTTCGCTGATCATATAGCGCATCATGGCCAGGGCCTGCTCCAGATGTTTGCTCTTTTTGGAGATCAGCGTCACCGTCCATCCGCTCAGACCGCCGCTGGGCAGGCGGTGCGCGTCTCCGCTGCTGTTTTTGGGGCCGTCCACCGCGATATAGATGGATTCGGGATCGTTGTCATAGAGAATCTTCTGCTGATCGGCGATGTCCGTCCGCTGATAGATCATGCAGAAATACCGCCCCTGGGAGAGCTTTTCCTCCATCTGCGCACGCTTATCGATGAAGATGTCGTCCAGCAGATAGCCCTCCTCCCCCAGCTGACGGAACGCCTTGAGCCAGCGGATGTACTCCGGATCGGTATAGCGGTCATGCAGCGTGCCATCCTCGTTGACTACCGGCAGCGCCAGGAAGTTGAACAGATATTCGTCAAAGGAATCGCACCCCTTTTCGGTGAACTCATGCGCACCGACGGGGATGAGCTTTTCGCCGTTCACCGTCGGAAACAGCTCGGCCGCCTTGCGCACCGCGTTCATGAATCCCTCCGGGGTGGTCATATCCGGGCTGCCGATCGCCTCATAGATGTCCTTGCGCACAAGGAACGTCTGGTTCGACTTGGTGCGCCCCTCGCGGTAATCGTCAATGGAATAGGACGAATTGGGATAGCCGTAGATTTTTCCGTCGCTTTGCCTGTACCACTCAACCGTCCAGCGGTCGGTCACGTCGAAGAATGTGGGATCATACAGCTGCGCCAAGTCATCCAGCGCCCAGACGTAGCCGCCGTCGATCAGCGTGCGCACCTGCGGCTCCCACCAGCCCAGCGTGATCAGATCCGGCAGCGCGTCCGAAAAGATCAGCGCATTGAGCCGGTCGGACTCGTTGCCCGACGGCACAAAAAACGAGATGTCCGTGCCCGTGCGCTCCGTGATAGCGCGCGAAACGAGATTGCCGCCCCACGGCGTCGTAAACCAGGAGTAGTTGACATACCATTCGAGCGTCACATTCTCCCGCGCCTGCGTCGGCTCCGGGGAAAGCGAAGAGGGGACGTCACACGCGCAGGCCGTAAGCAGCACCGCCAGAAGCATCGCAAGGAGCATTCCCCGCTTTGCGGCCGCATACGGCCGTCCCGACTGCGTCTTTCTGAGCCTGCACATGTGAACATCCCCTCCGCGTCATTCATGCTTTGCAATACATCCATTATACCGGATTTATGCGCGGAATGCACGCATTTCTTACTCCTTCATCGCGCCCGCGCCGATACCGCTGATGATGTGCTTGGAGAAGAAGCAGAACGCGATCATGATCGGCACCACCGAAATCGCCACCACCAGATACGTGGCGCCCAGATTCGTGGTGATGTCGCGCACGGCGGACAGCTCCGCCACCATCACGGGCAGCGTGCGTTTAGCCGGCGTATTGATGATGAGCATCGGCAGCAGGTAATTGTTCCAGCTTCCGATGAACGCGCCGATGGCCATGGTGGCGATGCCGGGCACCATCACCGGCATGACGATCTTGTGGAAGATGGTCAATTCACCCGCGCCGTCAATGCGCGGCGCCTCCAGCACGGAGCGCGGCAGGATGGATATCGTGTACTGCCTGAGGAAGAATACCGTCGCCGGGCTGGCAATGCTCGGCAGGAAGAGCGGCCAATAGGTGTCGATCATGCGCATCTTGTTGGTCAGATCGTAAAAGCCCAGCATGCTCAGCTGCGCGGGCACCATCATGAACACCAGCATGACCGTGAAGATCACATTCGCGCCGGGAAAGCGATAGAAGGCCAGGCCATACGCCGTGAGCGCCGAAAAATAGGACACCAGCACGGTATTGAGCACCGCCAGCAGCAGGCTGTTGGCAAAGCCGCGGCCCAGGCTCATGTTGGTGGAGACAACCTCCCAGTTCTTCATCAGGCTGTTGCTGGGCAACAGGGAGAAGCCCGTCATGATCTCATTGCCCGAGCGCGTCGAGTTGATGAGCATCAGCCAGAACGGGATAAAGCAGATCACGGCAAGGAAGATCAGCGCGAAATAGAGCAGCGCCCTGAAAAAATTCGTTTTCATCCGCTCAGACATGGCTCAGTCCTCCTTCCTGTTCATCAGCTTGAAGGCGATGGCGCAAAACACCGCGATGATCATGAACAGCACAAACGCCAGCGCCGCCGCATAGCCCATCTGATTGTTCTTGAATGCCGTCGTATACAGATAGAATACCGCCGTATACAGCGCGCGGCCCGGCTTGCCCTCCGTGCCGGAGATCAGATACGGAATATCGAAGAGCTGCAGGCCGCCAATCAGGCTGGTCACCGCCACATACAGCATCACCGGGCGCAGCAGCGGCATGGTAATCCTGGCGAATATCTGCCAGCGGTTCGCGCCGTCGATGGTCGCCGCCTCAAAATAGGAGGTGTTGATTCCCTGCACGCCGGCCATCAGCATGATAAAGCTATTTCCAAACCACATCCACGCGCCCACCACGCCGACGACGATCTGCGCCGTCGCGTCCTTTCCCGTCAGCCAGTTGACCGGCGCCCCGATCAGGTGCAGGCTCAGCAGGATCTGGTTCACGCTGCCGAACTTCCAGTCAAGCAGCGTCTTGAACAGGAAGGCGACGGATGTGCAGGCGATCAGATTGGGCAGATAGTACACCGCTCTGAAGAAGCCCAGCCCCCTGATGCGGTACTTCATGTCGTTGAACGCGATGGTCAGCAGCAGCGCAAGGCCGAGCTGCAAAACGATGTTGACACCCCACATCTTGAGCGTGTTGACAAACGCATCCCAGTACAGCGGGTCCTTGAACGCGCGGATGTAATTGGCAAAGCCGACAAACGTCTCCTTGCCGAATCCCTTGTAGTTCATAAAGCTCATCTGCAAGGTGCGGAACACCGGATACACACTGAATACCAGAAATGCGATGACAAACGGCATGCAGAACAGCAGGCCGTACAATTCCCGGCGGCGCATGCCGCTCCATTTTTCACGGGATGGGCGCGCGGCTTTCGTCATAGGATTTTCCCACCTTTCTCTTCGGGCTGTGCATAAGCAGGTCAGGGCGGAGCGACCTGCGCCCCGCCCCGACGGATTTTTACGCTGATTGCCTGCCGGCGCTTACTTGCCGATCGGCGCGTCACTGGGGACGCTCAGCTCCGGATACTGCGCCGTGACCACGGTGTAGAACTCCTTGAGCGCCTCTTCCTTGGTCTGCTTGCCCTCCTGCACGGAGACGATCGCCGCGCCGAAGGCTTCCTTGCAGGTGTCGTCATAGCCGGTGATCAGGCTGTAGTCGACCTTTTCAAGCTCCTTGGCGTAGAAGCCATAGGTGTTCTGGTTGCCGAAGGACGGGTTCTGATAGTCCTTGTTCGCCTCGAGCACGGCCTTGCTGGACACCACGTCGCCGTTGGAGACATTCAGCCACCACTGGGCCGTCTCGTCGTTGAGCGTGCAGAACTTGATGAAGTCGATGGCGTCCTCCTTGTTCTTGGAGAACTCGTTCACGGCCAGGAACGTGCCGCCGCCGAAGAAGCTGCACACGCCGCTGCACACGCCGAACTTGCCCTTGTTCTCCTGCGCGTTGTCGCGGATGATCAGCGCGCCCCAGGACGGCATCACATAGGCGAAGACCTGGGTCTGCGGGGTACCGGCATCCATGCTCGCCAGGTCATTCCAGCCGGCGTTGACCGGCAGGGCGCCGGCCATGGAGGCATACCACGCGGCGGACCATTCCGGCGCGAAGGCGACGTATTCGTTCTGATACAGCTCGACGGCCGCATCGAAATAATCCAGGCGATCCTGATCGACGATGATCTCGCCGTCCTTCACCCACGGGGAAGAGCTGATGGAGAACCAGCGCAGCGCGCCGGTGTCGCCGAAGATGGAGTAGCCGGCCTCGTGAAGCTGCGCGGCAGTCTCCACGATCGCGCTGAAGGAGCTGAACTTCTCGCCGATTGCGTCGGGATCATCGGTGCCGAAGACCTCCAGCGCCAGATCGCGGCGATAGATGACGCTGCCCGGCGTGGCCTGATAGCTGATGGCGCGAAGCACGCCGTCCTCATCCTTGCCGGCCTCATAGGTGTAGCCCACGAGCTGCTCCTGTACCTGCGCATCCAGCTCGCTCAGGTCGGCCGCAAAGCCCGCCTCAAAGAAGTTGGGCAGCATCTGCGGCTCGCCGACGAAGATGTCAAGGTCCTTGCTCCGGGTGCCCAGCGTCTGGATGATCTTGGTGGCGTAGTCCGCGGAATCGAACACGACCACTTCCACTTCCTTGCCGGTCTGCTCCGTGTAGCGCTCGGCGAACTGCTTGAGGTCGTTGGCCAGCGTCCAGACGACGATCTTGCCGTCCGCGCAGGCGACCGCCGCGAGCATGGCCGTCATCATGACGGCAGCCAGCAGCATGGCGATGATTTTCTTCATGGGATTTCCTCCTTTTGTTTCGGCGCACCCCACTGCGCTTGTTCTGAGCACAGTATATCAGTCGTTTTTTGCCGATAAAAGGCCGGCATTTTTAGAGAGGTGTCCATTTTTGAACAAAAGAGGATTCGTTTTTCGGTCAGGTGTCATTTTTTTAACAGATGTCACCAGCAAAGCGTCCCGATGCTGTGCCCCGCCAGGCTCAGCCCCCAGGCCCCGCCCCCTGCCAGCAGGCTCAGCGGAACCTCACGAGGCGTGCGGTTGAGCAGCACGGCGGCGTGCGTGCCGTCCGGATTTTCAAAGGCGCAGATCTCCAGCGCGCTCGTGTAGCGGCTTGCCGCCAGCCTGCGCGCCCCCGGCTGAATATAGCGGCTGAAGTGGCCGATATAGTAATAGCTCAGCCGCTTTTCAAATGTCTGTCCGTCCTCCGAAGCCATGATGGGCGCCGCGCAGAAATTGCCCACATGGTTGGGGCCGCCGTCCGCCTGGAGCATCAGGTTCCAGTCGATGCTGCCGTTGATGCCCGCATTCAGATTGCCGATGATGTCATGCGCGTACATCTCCGCCTTGCACGTCTCCGTGGAATCCGCAAAGCGGCTGTATTCCACGCATCCCTCCGTGAAGTAGAGCCTGAGCTGCGGATAGCGCTCGCGCACCAGCGCCACGCTCTCAAAATGATCGCCCGTATACCAATGGAACGCCGCGCCCTTCACCTGCCGCGCCGCCTCCGGGTCGCGCATCACGCCCTCCACGCGCCGGGGCAGTCCTTCCTTGTTGTGATCCCAGATGAAGATCCCGACATCCTCCAGCCCGTGCCGCTTGAGCGCCGGGGCCAGCGCCGTGCGCACAAGCTCCGCCTCCTCCCGTGCCGTGTACAGGCAGGAATCCCACTGCTGAACGGCCTCCGGCTCGTTTTGCACGGTGATGCGGTCGATGCGGATGCCCATCGCCCGATAGGCGTCGAGATACTTGGCCACGTACTCGGCCCATGCGCAGTAGCACTCTCGTTTGAGCCTGCCGCCGTGGTTCATCTCGCCGTTGGTCTTCATACACGCGGGCGGGCTCCACGGCGAGGCGAGCAGCGACAGCGGCCGCCTGCACAGCGCCGCGCGCAGCAGCGGCAGGATATACCGTTCATCCCTGTCCACACAGAACGGCTCAAGCCGCTCATTCCAGGCATAGGCATAGTTGCCCAGCGCGAAGTCGCAGCTCCCGATATGCAGGCGCCCCAGCGCATAGCGAAGGCCGCTCTCCCCGAAATACGCCTCGATGAACGCCTCCTTCTGCGCGCCGCTGAGGGCGGCATAGGCCACGCCGGCCGCCTCCGTAAACGCTCCTCCAAACCCGTCGAACGTTTGGTAGCGCGCGTCCTCGTACACGGTGACGTTCTTCATGCAGTCATCAAGCCGCTCTGCCTGCGGCTGTTCCTGCCAGAACAGCCCGCACCGCACGTCCGTCACAATCCATTTCATCGTTCAATTCTCTCCTTCTGTCCGGTTCTCCAGCCAAAGCTCCAGCCTGGCCGCCTCGCCCGCACGCACCCGGCGCGCCGCCTCGCCGCGCAGCGCGCCCTCCCACACGGTTCCATCCGTCCACTCCGTCCGCCGGCGGGATACGCGGTAATTCCCCGGCACATAGTCCTCGCCCGGCGCAATGTGATAGATCACCCGCGTGCGTCCCAGCAGCGTCGCCTCCACCGTCTCCTGCCCTCGCGTGAGCGCCTTGGGCAGCAGCGGGCACAGCCTCAATTCCAGCTCGCCGTCGCGCACGGCGAACAGCCGCTCGCCCAGCAGCATGATCTGCCACATGCTCAGGAATTCCGCCGTGGAGCCGCTCAACCGCGCCACAAAGCCCTTGCCGTGAATCGCCTCGTCCGGATTGGCGCTCGACGCGATAAACGAGGAATTCTCAAGCGTGCTGCGGCCGTACACATCGCTGTCAAGAAACGGCACCGCCGCGCGCAAAAAGTCCTCCGTGAACGGCCCATACAAGCGCGCACGCAGCATCTCCAGCAGATACTTGTACTCCATGTGCAGCCACACCGATTCGTTTTCGAGCCAGCCGGGCGTGAACGCATGGGCGCGGCCTATCTCGTAGCCGGCCTCGCCGAGCGCGGCGTTGACCTTGTACATGTTCAGCTTTCCGTCATAGAGCCGGCTCGCACGCACGGCCTCAAGCAGACGCACACGCTCCTCCTGCGGCAGCTCAAGCCGCAGATAGCGCACCTGCGCCTCGAGGAAATTGGGCAGGCGGCGAAGCGCAAACGCCGTGGGATGGATTCCCTGCCCGTCGCGCGTATAGGCCGTCACATCGTAGGCAAAGTAGGTCGGGCACAGCCCGCCGCCAAGCGCCATGGCCCTTTTCACACCCCCGCGTACGAACGCCAGCCACAGCCCGATCATCTCCCGGAGTTGTCCTGCGCCGAAGGCTTCCTTCCTCCCGGATACCCCGCCGTAGATGCGCGCGCGATACGCCTCCCGCGCGTCGCTCAGCGCGTTCCACTGCGCAGTGTGGGCGCCCTCATCCTGCCGGCCCTCCCGCGTTTTGGCAAGGATGTCCGTGACGCGGCGCATCAGCTCCGCCGCCTCGGCCAGCACGCGCACGCCTCGGTCATAGCGCTCAAGCCATCCGGCCATCTTTTCGAGCATGCGGCACAGCTCCAGCGTCTCCGGCATGGAGGAGCCAAGCAGCCCGGGCAGGCCGTTGAGTGCGTCATACCACCCCGGCTTGCCGCCCTCCATCTCCACGCCCATGCCCATCGGGTCGAGCGTGGAGGTCTTGACCGCGGCGATCACCAGCAGCTTTTCCATCAGCGTGGCGCGCACGGCGCTTCCGTCCGGCGCGGTCAGCTCGCTTTCCTCCCCCTCGTGCGGCTCCAGGAAGCGGTACTGCCTGATGCCCCTGTCCGTGACGGCATAGCGCTGCGCCCGCGGCAGCACGCGCACGGGGGAAACATGCCAGACGAGCGCCTCGCGATCGTAGAGCAGCGCCTCCTCGTCCTCCGGGTAAACGCTCAGATAGCTGTCCACCTGATCGAGATTGTACGTCCAGTGGTCGCTCCAGTATCCCTCTCCAAAGGAGGCCCTTGTCTGCATCCGCGCCCGCTCCATGACGCAGACAAAGAACTTCTCTTCATCCATCCCGGGCTCAAAGCGCCACTGCTCCGCCGCCATGCGCAGCATGCCCGCGGTAAACGTCCCTGCCAGCAGGCGCTCGGCCTCGGCCCTGTCCTGCGGGGCGACAAACCGGCAAAACTCCCCGCCCTCCGCCGTGAACTGCTCCGCCTCAATCACCAGCGGATTGTACCCATCCGCCTGAATCAGGCCGTAAAACGTGAGGATGTTCGCTTCCGCCGTGCGCGGCTCAAAGAGCACGTCACAGCGGCGATTCTGGTTCACGTCGCGGAAGTTGCCGTTGCCCTGCGAGTCATATTCCGGGCGCATCCGAAATGCGTTGTAATCGCGCTCCGGATCGCCGTGCTTGCGCGAATAGAGGTGAACCACATGCCCACCCGCGATCACGGTGGGCGCGCCGCCGCGCAGCAGATTGTCCAGATAGGTCTGGCGGCAATACATGTCAAACACGGGATTCGCCGTTCGCGTGGCGATGGGATCGGTCAGTGCATGCGCCAGCTCCCGCGCGCCGGCGATTTTCTGCTCCAGCGCCCCCGGCTCCGCCATCCGCTCGCAGATCCGCATCGCTTTCTCCCTGCTCTCGGACTGGCCGACCAGCACCGTGTGCACGGCGCTCTCCCCCGGGGCAAGGCGAATCCTGCGCGCAAAGAAGCAGCACGGCAGATTGTTTTGCGTCACCTCGCGGCCCTGTACAAACGCGTCGTAATCCTCCGCCTCAAAGCCGCGCGGCCGGTCAAGCGCCGTATCCCATGAAAACACATGGCGCGGATCGACGAACGCGCGCAGCCTCTCCCCGGTCTGCGTGCAGGCCATCGCAAAGTTCACGCCCGACACCTCATGCACGTCGCTGGTATCCTGCATGCTGGCCCGCACGCGGAACAGCGCCACGCCCTCTTTCGTCCTTTCCGCCTGCATCCACGCCTTGGCCGTCTGCGCCATCTGCTTGACGGCGTCCAGATCCACCCCGTAGGGAATCAGCGCGGGCATGCCGTCGAGCACCTCGAGCCCAAGCGGCACGGGCCCTTCGTTCGTCAGCGTCACGCGGCGCACAAGGGCCGCCGCCCGCTCATGCGGCAGCGTCGTATAGGTGACCAACATGGCGACCGGCAGCGCGGAGCAGCGCTCCGAGATGGTCAGCTCGTTCATGCCGATGATCATCCGCTGGCTGGCGTCCGCCTGCGCAAACGGCTCGGCCACCACGCCGCCGGATCGCACAAACGTGCGGAATCCCACGCGCTGCGTGTATTGATACGCCTGATGCGCCGGGAAAAACTCCATGATCGCGTGATCCTTGTCCTCCACGCCGAAGCTCGTCACGCACTGCCCGCGGCTTACATAATAGCACCACATCGGGATGCCCCGCTCCCCCGCAATGCCCGGCAGAAAGCTGGAAAACGGCTCCCTGCGCATGTAATCCGAAATGACAAACCGTCCCTGTTGATCAAGCATAGCAAGCGCTCCTTTGTTTTTCTCCCGGCCAACGGGGCGTTCCTTCTTTCGGGCCGCACCCGGTCCGTCATCCGCATTATATCAAGCGCACGCCGGGAGCGGACAGGGATCATTTTTCACTGAGGTGTGCTTTTTTCGCCGCCTGTTTTTTCACCGGCGCGGCTATGCTATAATCCATGTATTCCAACATCAGCAAAGGAGCGTGATTCCATGGCCGCCTGGCAATTTACAGATGACCAGGGCGCATTCGTGCTGCCCCAGCCCGAAAACAACAGCGAACTGTATTTCCCCCTCTGCTCGGAGAGCGGCGTACTCAGCAGCATCACCCCCACGCTGGGCGGCGACTGCAAGACGGATCAAAACGGCTTTCTGCTTTCCCCCGTCAGCGCCTGCAACCTGCACAACGACAAGAGCACACGCGCGCTCTGGGTGTTCGCAGACGGCGAAAGCTGGGCGGCCACCGGCGGCTCCGCCCGCCAGGAATACGAGCGCATGAGCGGTCATGCGGAGCGCTCGACCCTGGAGGCGGGCATTCTGTACCACCGGATCACGCGCGAGAGCGGCGTCTTGCCGCTGCGTGCACAGATTCTCTCCTTTGCCCCCGTTGACGATCCGGCCGAGCTGACCGTCGTCACCCTCACCAACACAGGCGACGCCCCGCTGACCTTCACCGCCACCGCCGCCATCCCGCTCTACGCCCGCAGCGCGGACAATATCCGCGATCATCGCCATGTGACCTCGCTGCTGCATCGCATCCACGTGCTTCCAAACGGTGTCGCCGTCATCCCCACGATGAATTTTGATGAGCGCGGACACCGCTTCAACCACCGTGCCTATGCCGCCTTTGCCGCCTGCGGGGAGGGAGAGATCGCCGGCTTTTTCCCCACTGCCGCCAGCCTGACCGGCGAAGGCGGAAGCTACGCCGCGCCGGAGGCCGTGCTCCGGAATCTGCCGCCATGCGCGCAGGCGGGCGATGTTTCGGCGGGCGAGGAGGCCTGCTGCGGCATCCGCTTCGGCGCGATCACACTCGGCCCTGGCGCATCTGCCGAGTTCAGGCTTGCGCTCTGCTTCGCGGCCGACACGGACGACCTTCCCGCCCTCGGCAGGCGCCTGACCGACGCGCGATACATCGCGGACGCGTTCGCCGCCATGCAGCGCCATTGGCAGGGGCCGCTCACCTTCACCAGCGGCGACCGGAGGTTTGACCGCTGGATGCGCTGGGTAAGCTTCCAGCCCGTGCTGCGCCGCCTATACGGCTGCTCCTTCCTCCCCCATCACGATTACGGACGGGGCGGCCGGGGCTGGCGCGACCTCTGGCAGGATTGCCTGAGCCTCCTGCTCACCGAGCCGGACAGCGTGCGCAGCCTGCTGCTCAACAACTTCGGCGGCGTGCGCATCGACGGCACAAACGCCACGATTCTGGGCGCGCATCCGGGAGAATTCGTGGCCGACCGCAACAACATTCCGCGCGTATGGATGGATCACGGCGCGTGGCCGCTGGAGACGACGCGCTTTTACATCGACCAGAGCGGCGATTTCGCCTTTCTCCTTGAAAAGCAGACCTATTTCCGAGACGCGCTGTGCGACAGAGGGCGCGGCCGCGATCAAAGCTGGACGGAGGGCGAATCCCTTCTGCCCACCCGCGCAGGAAGCCCGTATCGCGGCAGCGTGCTCGAGCATCTTCTCCTGCAGCAGCTGACCGCCGCGATGGATGTGGGCGAGCATGGCATGCTCCTCCTGCGCGGCGCGGACTGGAACGACGCGCTGGATATGGCGGGAAACCGCGGCGAAAGCGTGGCCTTTTCCGCCTTTTACGCCGGCAATCTGGAACAGCTGTGTGCGCTGCTGCGCGGCCTCGCCGCACGCGAAAGCATCAGCAGCGTGCCGCTGCTGTGTGAGATCGATCCGCTGCTGGAGGCCGCCCGTACCGGCAGCCCGGAGAGCAAAGCGCTCGACGCCTATTGCGCGCTTTGCCGCGGCGGCGTCAGCGGCGAAACCCGAAGCTATCCCGTGGATGACCTGATCGAAGCTCTGCACGCGCTTTCAGGCAGGCTGTCCGAGCGCATCCGAACGCAGGAATGGATCGACATCGACAACAGCACCGGCCATTTCAACAGCTATTATGACGATCATGGCCGCGCAGTCGAGGGCGGGCATCCGCTCGGATACCGCATGATGCTCACCGGTCAGGTGTTCGCCATCATGAGCGGCGTGGCCGACGACACACAGATTCCGCGCATCATCCGTGCCTGCGACGCGTATCTCTACGCGCCGGAGCTGGGAGGCTACCGTCTCAACACCGACTTTGGCGAGCTCAAACCCGATCTGGGCCGGCAATTCGGCTTTGCATACGGCACCAAAGAGAACGGCGCTGTGTTTTCGCACATGTCCACCATGTACGCCGCCGCGTTGTACCGCCGCGGCTACGCCTGCGCGGGCTATCAGGCGCTCAGCGCCCTGTACAGGCAGGCCTGCCGCTTTGAGACCAGCCGCATCTATCCCGGCATTCCGGAATACTTTGACGGACGGGGCCGCGGCGCGTATCACTACCTGACGGGCGCGGCAAGCTGGTACACGATGACCGCTCTGTGCTGGATGTACGGCGTCCGCGGATGCGAGGGCGATCTGCTTCTGGCTCCCCAGCTCCTGCCCGGCCAGTTTGGAGACGGCTATGCCGGCGTCGGCACGCTGTTCGCCGGGCGCAGGCTCCTGATACGCTACCACAATCCCGCCAATCTCGGGCCGGATTCCTACTGCCTGCGCTTCGTCCGTTTGGACGGACGGCCGCTCGATTGCGGCGCCCGCATCCCCCGCTCCATGCTGCTCGCGCTGAGCGCCGACACCGAGCACCTGATTGAAGCGGAGCTCGGCTGACGGCCAGTTCTTCGCGTCTTCGTCAAAACGCCCCTTCCGCTGCAGCTTTGAGCTCCTCAAATCTACGTCGGAAGGGGTTTGATCATTTTTCTTGAATTGGTTAAGACTTGATTTTTTTCCTCCCTCATGTCCTTTTCTTCGGCCGCCTGACGGCCGAGATCGGCGCGGACATCCTCATCTCATAATGTTTCTCAGCGGTTTTGCCGCCGCCTTCTATTCTGCGAAATGTCATTGCACCATGCGCGGCTTTATTCGCGTGATCTCGCTTTCTATCGATCGATCCGATATCGTTCAATCAGCTCTTCATTGAGTTGTGCCCCCAGTCCCACACCCTGCGGAATCTGAAGCACGCCGTCGTGAACCTCGGGAATATCCTCCTGCATAATGTGCAAAAGCGGATTATCGATGTACATGTATTCAAAGCTATCAAAATTAGGCGCCCAAGCCGCGAGCTGCATGGATGCAAACAGACATATGGCCGAAGAAAAGCCGGTATGCGGCGCATACGGAATGTGATGAATCTGGGCAAGATGCGCAATCCTGCGGGATTCCGTATATCCGCCGCATCGGGAGACATCGGGCTGCACCATACCGATGAGCCCCTCCTCGATCAGCGTCTTGACACCAAAAACGCTGAATTCGCTCTCTCCCGCGGCCAGCGTAATATCAAGCTTCTCGCTGAGTTTGCGGTATCCCTCGCTGTCGTCCGGCAAAACCGGCTCCTCCAGCCAACGATAGCCAAGCTCTTCCAGCCTCCTGCCCAGCATGACAGCCCGATCCGTGCGATAGCTGGAATTCGCATCCGCCATCAGCCCGACATCCCAGCCGACCACGCCGCGGATCGCTTTCAAGTTGCTCACATCCCGTTCCAGGCCAAAGCCGACCTTGATCTTGATCGCCCGAAAGCCCCGCTCCAAAAGCATCTCCGCCTCGCGCTCCATCACATGCTGTTCGTTAAGCATGATTGAGGAGGCATAAACGGGTACCTGCTTTCTGTCACATCCGCCCATCAGCTTGCCGATCGGCAAGCCAAAATGCCTGCCCAGAATATCCCAAAGCGCCATATCCACGCCTGAGAGCGCTTCCATGAAAAATCCTGAAATATGCCCCCGAAGGCGCTGGCTGTCAAACAGCGTATGCCATATTCCCTCCACATCCAGTGGGTCGCGTCCCAGAAGAAGCGGCGCAAACATCTGCTCCACAATCGTTTTGGTCACATCGGGACTCTTTCGAACAATGCATTCGCCCACACCCGTCACGCCCTCGTCCGTTTCAATCCGCACAACAGTCGTGTAGAATGCATCTATCACCGTCTGCGGCATTCGCAGTGGCTTTTGCGGACGGGCCATTAAAGGAATTGCTTCAACGTGTACGATTTTCATACGGCCACCTCATTCGGAAGGAGCAGCGGGCATCGGCTTTTGCCTGATCTCCATGCGCTGCCAGAGAATCAGCGCGCCCAGGCAAACCAGCCCAATCAAATCCGTATAACTCTCAGGATAGATCAGCGTAGCAAACGCGATGGCGGCCAAAACGCGCTGAGGCAAAGACGCCGGCTTAAACAGATAGCCCTCAAACATGACCGACATTGCAAACATACCAAGCAACGCCGTCACCGCACTGCTGACTACCGCCCACACGGTGCCCTGCATCAGCAGTTCCGGATGGTACATAAACAGGAACGGAAGAATAAACCCGGGCAGACCAATGCGCACAGCCGTCAGTCCTGTCTTCATATAATCCGCGCCGGATATCTGTGAGCCGACCAGAGCAGCCGGGCAGACCGGCGGCGTGATATTGGCCAGAATGGCGTAATAATAGATGAACATGTGAACAGACAGCAAGGGGAACCCAGCATCCACCAGCGCTGCCGCACCGATCACCGCAACAAGTGCATAGGACGCCGTTGTCGGAACGCCCATGCCAAAGAATATGCAGATCACCGCCGTAAGCAGCACCGCGATCAGAGACATGCCTCCAGACAATCCGCGGATAAAAAAGACGATTTTGGTGGCAAGATTGCTCATAATGATAGCCTGCGACAGGACACCCATAATCGCGCAGGACGGCGCCACCTTGATCGTGCCCTTTGCGCCGCTCACCAATCCCTCCTTGAGGAACTGCCAGAATTCCTTGGTCAGGAGATATTTAGGATTGCGGATTGTTCCGGCAACGGCCACGATCACAATGACGGAAACGATCCCATAAAAGCCGCAGCGCATCACGGAATACCCGCTGACCATTGTCACAATGATCACCACCAGCGGAACCAGGAAATATCCTCCCTGCTTCAGCGTTTCCTTGAGGCTGGGAATATCCTCCTTGTTGACGGGCGTAAAGTTGTGTTTCAGCGCATAAAGCTGTGCGGTAATGGCCAGCGAAGCATAATACAGCAGGGCCGGAATCAGGGCGGCCAGAGCGATCTTTGAATAAGGAATACCCGTGATGCCGGCCATGACGAATGCGCCAACACCCATGACGGGCGGCATAATCATGCCGCCTGTGGAAGCGACGGATTCTACCGCACCGGCCATATGATCTTCATAGCCGCATTTTTTCATCAGAGGAATCGTAAAGACACCGGTGGTCGCTACGTTCGCCACTGCGCTTCCGTTAATCGAGCCGACAAGCGTACTGCTCAGAATTGCGGCCTGCGCGGGACCGGATTTCAGCCTGCCGCCCAGCGTCAGCGCCAGATCGATGAAGAATTTTCCTGCGCCGCTCGCCTCCAGCATGCCGCCAAAGATCATAAAGATCACCAGATAGGTTGCCGATATATCCAGAATCGACCCGTACATGCCGGTCATATTCGTGGTCATCGCGGCAACGATGCGCTCCCACTTGAATCCGGAGTGATTCAGGAAGCCCGGAAAGATTGCTCCGTAACGCGTGTACAGCAAAAATCCTATCACCAGAGCGGGCAGCACGCCGCCAAATGTGCGGCGGGAGCCCTCAAGAACCACCAGCAGCAAAACGACGCCGATGATCTTGTCCGCCTGGTTCACCATCCCTACCTTTGTAATGAACCGCATATAATTCACATGCATATACACAGCGCATATGACCGACACAATGATGAACACCAGATCGATCACCTTATACGGAGTCTTCTTCCTCTTGATACAAGAGGTCAGGAAGACAAGCACCAGCGAAAAACACAGGTGTATATTGGAGTGCAGTTCAGCCGCAAAAAATGGATGGACGACCGAGATGATATGGTACAGGCTCATCAGCACGGCCAGGATTTCAAATGCCTGCCTGAGCAGGTGATCAAGTTTTTCATCAATTGTCTGGTTCATCGTGCTCTCCTTCATAATGATTTCGGAGGAAAACGAGATATGCAGGAAACGGGTTTTCTCCCCCTGCGGAGAGAAAACCGCGTTTCAGGCTTCGTTTCCTGTCACTGATCGACGTGGGACAGCTTTTAACGCTCGGCAACCTCCAGATCCTCGCGCCAGATGCCAATCTCCTTAAAGTACTTCGCCGCACCTGGATGCACCTTGACGATCGCGGGTATGCCGTTAAGCGCAGTATCGACGCTCAGTGTAGAGGCAATCTGATGATACGTACTCAGCTGATCCACATTCTCATAAACCGTCTTGACAATCGCATACGCCACCTCGTCGGACATGCGCTCATCCGCATATTCGATCGTAAATCCAGCCATGACCTGCATATCTTCCTTGACGGCATTGATGCAGCCCGCATGAATCTTTCCGTCAGCATAATCCGGATATTTTTCATAGGCGCTTTGCAGCCGCTCACTCTCTGTGGGGATTACGCGGATCGCCGTGCCATTGTCCAGCTCCGCCAAAGCCGTAGAAGGCACTTCTCCACTGATGAGTCCCACCAGCGCGTCGATAGAGCCCTGCTTGAGCTGGTCATTCGCATCGGTATAGCTGTACGTGGTCACTGTGATTTGATCGAGCAAGCCATAGGATTCAAACATCGCTGCCGCCGCATTATACACGCCCGAACCGGCAGGGCCGAGATTGACACGCTTGCCCACAAGGTCATCCATCGACTGAATCGGGCTGTCCTCCAACACGCATACGACATAGGCATTCTCATACATGTTGAACAGCGCCCACAATGTCGTTTCGGGCTCACCTTCGTATGCGCCCTGCGCGGTGGCGGCATTATACGCGTCGTTGACATTCGCGATGTCGATTTCGTCATTGCGGATCAGCCGGATATTCTCACTCGATCCGGCCGTCGCCTGCACAGAGATCGAAAGCTGCGGATAATGCTCGGTCACCACAGTGGCAATGGCCGACGCAACCATCTGGGCCGAGGAGCCGAGGGATGCGACACCCCACGAATAGCTTCCGCTGATTTCCTCCGCCGAAGCGCCCGCACACAGGGACAAAGCAAGCATCAGGGAAAGTAAGATAGCCAGGGTCTTTTTCATGATAATTCCTCCTTTGGTTTTCGTTCTATTTTCAGAGAGTTCAATTGAATAAACGAAACAGAACCCCTAAACCGTCCTGTTTATTCAAACAAACTCCTGAGCGACTACTGGATATTTACGGGAAAATGATTCCGCATAGAGGATCGCAGAATTTCCAGACAGGCGGCGCGCGTGGTTTCCGCGCATGGACGCCCGCTGCTTGTAGTACTCAATCAGGTGCTTTTGTGCCGCAAAACATTCCATCGCGCGCGCTTTTTTCTCATAAGCCGACGTGATATCGATGAATATCTCCGGGCGATAACCGCTGATCTCCGTCTGATGAGGCTCAAACCCAAAGAGCTTCATCTGTCTGGTGCAGGACAAGCCTTCGGTCAGCACACCAGCCGAGTTGGCCATAATGCTGCACTGCCAGACGAACGTATGCGTTCGATTGTGATCCATATTCAGAATGTCGTTGACGTCATGCGTGATGATTACGTCAGGACGCAGCGTGCGGATCAGACGCACCATTCTCGCCTGTTCCTCCTGCCCAAACGACAGCGGATAATCCTGCATGCCCCAGAAATCCAGCGTCTTAAGCCCCAGAATCTCCGCAGCCTTCCGGCTTTCATTCCTCCGGATGGCTGCCACCCCTTCCGCCGTCGCGTTTTCCTGCTTCCAGAGATCGTTGGATTCTCCGCGAACACCGTCGCTCAGCACGACCACATGCACGCGCGCACCCGATTCGATGTATTTTGCGATCGTTCCGCCGCTGCGCCAGACGTAGTCGGCAGCATGAGCGCTTACAACAAGAATGTCCTTATCCTTCACCAGCACCATCCCCCTTTCGTCTTCCTCCGGCAATCAGCGCCATCGGATTCAAGCGGTTCATACGCTCGATTTCTTCCTGAGAAAAGCCTTTTTCATAGAGACGAACAGCAAAATCAAGCATGCCTTCGTCCGGATACACATTGGACCGCTGACCCAAATCGCTGCTGAGGATCACTTTTTCCGTTCCCGTCGCACGAATCTGATGGACGGTCTGCTCAAAATCGACCTTTCCCGTCGCATAGGTGGTATAGCAATGCTCCAGCCACGCGCCAAGGGAAAGCAACTCACGCTGTTCTTCAATCGTATAGAATGTGCTTGGAAAATCCACATGCGTGATCAGAAGCTTTTTAAATCCGCAAGCCTTTGCCGCTCTGGCCAGCGCAAATGCTTCCTCATGGGAGATATGACCGGTTGCCAGCACCGCATCGTATTGCCTGGCAATAGAGAGTATATCGTAGACAGCGGGCTTCAGCCTGCCATCTTTAAGCAGTGTGATGGTCGGATTCTCGATTCCCTCCTTCTGAAGTTCAAGGATAATGCCCGCCCAAAATGGCTGCTTTTTCGCATTTCCGTTGAACACCTCCGCGCGTTCATGCTCAGAATCACATGTGGGCATCCACACAATTCTGGCCCCTGCACGCAGGGACAGCTCTACCGCCGCAGGATTCAGCCCTCCGACACTGCTGTTGAGCACAACAGCGCCTACAAAATGGCAGGACGGTTCATAGGCTGAGAGGATTTCTGCCCGCTGTGCCGTACAGAAGTAATGATTCTTCAGTGCATATCCACCCATCCCGCACGCGCTCAGGCGATGTGCCATTTGTATGTCATCCAGTTTGCGGGGCAGCAGATCCGGCGCGCTGTGCACATGCAGGTCATATGCTCCCCGAATTAAAAATCGCATATCTTCGGTTTTATTCATTCAATCACACCCCTCCGGCGCAGCTGATCATCGATTTCCGGCTTGACGATCACACCTGCGAGAATATCTTCCATCCTCTTTTCCTCATATGCGCGTTTCTGTGCGGCACCCCTGATGATCTGCTCCGCATCGGACGGCGGAACCACGACAACGCCATTGTCATCTCCCACAATGATATCTCCAGGATGTACGGGCACGCCGCCGCAGCAGATGGGATAATTGATCTCTCCCGGCCCTTCCTTATCTCCAACGCTTGGCACGACATAACGCGCAAAGATGGGAAATCCCTTTTTTCTCAGCTGATCCACATCCCGAATTCCGCCGTCAACAACGATTCCATTCAGACCGGCCCGAAATGCCGCTGTGGCAATCAGCTCTCCCAGCACCGCATAGTTTGGGCATCCGCATGTATCGATGACCAGCACGTCTCCAGGCTGCACAAGACCCAAAACCTTGTGAAGCATCAGATTATCTGCCGGCCGAAGGCGCAGGGTTACCGCCGGTCCTGCAATCCTGCACGGCGGCAAAATCGGTTTGATACCGGGGTCCATCGTGTTGAAGCGATTGAGCCCATCACTGATCGCCGGGGTTTCAAAACAACGCAACGCATCGATTACAGCGGTTTCGGGGCGCTCAATCCGCTCTTTGATGCGAAAGCCAATCTTCTGCGCCATATTGCTCCACCTCTTTATCTTTCTTGTTTCGCTTTATCTGTATTATAGACTTGATAATAAATTAAATCAAATGTATAATATTGATGCAAATTATAAATTGAGTTTATATTTCAGATCGGAGGCAAGCAGCATGAGCCATGATGATTTACAGCTCAACAATAAAGCCATCGAATATGTCGTTGCGCTGGCAGAGCATAAGACAATCAGCGCGGCGGCAGAAGCTGTGTTCATTTCTCAGCCTGCAATGAGTCACTTCATCCGCAGCTTGGAGCAGCGCCTGGGCTTTAAGCTCTTCAACAGGATTGGCAATCAGTATATCCCCACCTATGAGGGCGAACGATACTTGTACCATGCACGGCGAATCATGATGGATGAAGCACAAATGTGCAGCGAGTTCGCTGAAATGAAAAAAGAAGGAAGAGGGCAGATACGCTTCGTTCTTCCCACACTGCGCAGCGATTACATTTTGCCACACCTCATCGCACTGTACCATGGCCTTCATCCGAATGTGGAGCTCATCGTGCGTGAGGTTCACTCCCGTCTGCTTGAAAAGGTACTGCTTAACGGTGAAGTAGATTTTGCCATTATGAACACGCGCATCAAGAGTCCCGACATCGCGTCGGAATTCATTCGTTACGACGAGGTTCTTTTAGCCATCCCCGCCGATCACCCATGCGCAGGTATGGGTCTGCACATGCCGGACAGCCGGTTTCCTCAAATCGATATTTCCCTGTTTCAAAACGATCAATTCATCTTGCAGAAAACCGATCAGCGCACCCGCGAAACTGCGGACGATCTTTTCCGGGCAGCCAAGATATCCCCTCGCATTATGGTGGAAACACACAGCATCGAGGCCGCGCTGGGCATTGTGGGAAATGGCGTAGGCGTGTGCTTTGCACCCGAAACATATATCTATCAATCCCGCTTTGCAAAGCAGCTGCGCTTCTTCTCCCTGGGGTATCCAGAGGCAGTCTATGATATTTCCATCGCCTATCTGAAAAAATCCTACCATCCCAGGTATTATGAGGACTTCATCGCCGCGACCAAAACGGCAATTCTCCATAACAAACACGATGCCCCTCTCCCATGATAAATCCGCATATAACCGTAACAAAAAATCGCGAGCCCGCATCCCGCGATTTTTTTGCTATATTCCTCTGTCTTCGCGGCCATTGCACAGAAGACACACTATCCTTAATCGCCGCCCTTCCTGCTTATGCGGTCAGCGAACGACATTTACCGGCACGCCCTCCAGATATGCCCTCAGGTTGCTCACCGCAATGCTCATCAGCCTCTCCCGGCTCTCCCTGGGCGCCCACGCGATATGCGGCGTAATCAGGCAATTGTCCATTCCCAAAAGGGGATTCGACGATAGAATGGGTTCCTGCCGAACAACATCCAACGCCGCACAGTACACCTTTCCGCTCAAAAGGGCATCCCGCAAGTCTTCCTCATCGATGAGCTGGCCCCGCGCCGTATTGATCAGAATCACGCCGTCCTTCATCCGGGAAAATGCCGCGCGGTTTATGATGCCGTCCACCGCCAAAGAATATGGGCAATGCAGCGTGATCACGTCGCTGCTGCGCAGCAAGGTATCCAGATCCGTGCAGCAATCATCCCTGACATAAGCGTCATAAGCGAGCACCCGCATGCCAAAGGCACGTGCAATCTGCGCAGTCGCCTTGCCAATGCGTCCATAGCCAATGATGCCCATCGTTTTTCCTGACAGCTCCATCAATGGATAATCCCAGAAGCAAAAATCTCTTCCGTTGGTCCAGCGGCCTTGCTGCACCTGCTGATTGTGATGCTCCACCCGATGACATACCGCCAGCAGCAGCGCAAACACATATTGAGCAACAGCTGTCGTTCCGTACGTCGGAATGTTGGTCACCACAATTCCGCGTTCAGAAGCCGCCTGAATATCCACGACATTATATCCGGTCGCCAGCACACCGATATATTTCAGACCGGGCGCAGACACAATCGTCTCCCGCAGGAGCGGCGTTTTATTCGTAAGAACAACCTCCGCATCGTCTATACGGCTGATTATTTCCTCCCGTTCGGTGTGATCATAACAGATCACCTCTCCCAGTTCTGCAAGCGGCGCCCAGCTCAAATCTCCGGGATTGAGTGTATATCCATCCAGAACAACGATTTTCATATTCTCACCCTCCTGTCAGGACAGCCGAACATTGTTCTTCACCAATTCGGCCTGTATCCGCTCAACGCCGATCTCCCTTGGATGCATTCCCTTCATCGCGGCAAGTGCAGCCGCCGTTCCCGCCGCTTGTCCCGTAGCCGTGCAGCACACCATCATACGCACAGTCTGCACTGCATCACTCTCGCATCCCGCACATCTGCCCGAGACAAGCAGATTATCGATTCCCACCGGGACAATCATTCTGTAGGGCAATTCAAAGTGACTGTCATCGCGTGAGATCACCTCTCCATCGATAAAACGCGTAAAGACACCGATACTATCCGAGAATCTCCCGTTCTCCATGACATCCCTGCGGGTCACATTGTACTCGCAGTTGATTCTGCGCGTCTCACGGATACCGATCTGGAAAGCAAACGAACGCAGATAGCAATGCGCCAAACCCATCTCCGAGCCGAATTCCCGCATGGCCTCGATCGCCTCCATCGCCTGGCGTCTGCCGCTGATTTCCGCCCTCGTCAAATCCCAAACATCGACCCCGTTCACGCCAAATTCCCGTGTAATATTCAGGCTCGTAAAGTCTCCCGACGGGGTCAGGGTCTTCCATGCGCCGCCTTCCCTGCTGTACGGCCATTTTCCAGCCTGCTGCGCCATCTTGAAGACCTTTTTCAGCCCATGTGTTTCGGGCTCAGTCATCTCCTTATGCGCTTCCACATAACGTGTAAACATTTCCACGTCAACGCCGCCCACGCCAAACACCATGGTAACGGGCAATACATCGTAAGGCTCCTTGTTTCCAATGTGATACCCGGCTCCCGCCAACGACGCCACATCGCCATCGCCCGTCGCATCGACGACGCATTTGGCCATCACCGCTGCACGACCGGATTTGCTCTCAAAGATCACGCCTCGAACCTCATTCCCCTCCTTCACGGTGCCGACGGCCAGAGAATGAAGCAGCGGAGTGATGCTCTCCTCCTCAATCCAGCGATCCAGCATCAGCTTATAGATTTCCGCATTGAAGAAATGACCGATTCCGCGGCTATCCGGCTGGGTTCCCTTCATCTCGATCATTCTCTGTTCGATCTCTGAGGAAAGCCCATATGCGTAATATGTATGTGGGGTGAAATACCAGTTATAGGACTCCACCTGCCCTATGGAAAGCGCGCCGCCAAAGCACCCATATCGTTCAGCCAGCAGCGTTTTAGCTCCCGTCCTTGCCGCTGCAACCGCCGCCGCAATTCCAGCGGGTCCGCTTCCAACTACCAGCACATCGGTTTCGGCCATGACCGGAATATCCCGGCCAGCTTCATGTATTTTCCTCATAAGGCCCTCCATAATCTAATGATTATTTTAATTGACATTCGCATTTACTTATCATATAATGACATCAAAAAAGTGGAGCATGATGATATGAATTTTGTTCAGCTGGAATACTTTGTTGCGATCTGTGAAAACAGCAGCGTTTCCAAGGCGGCGGAAAAGCTGTTCATCACCCAATCTGCGCTGAGTCAGCAGTTGATCCGTCTCGAAAAGGAGCTCGGCACGCAGCTGTTTAACCGATATACCAATTCGATCACCCTGACCGCAAGCGGAGAGCTTTTTCTTGAAAGCGCGCGGACTATGCTTTTTGAGTACAACAATGTCCGCAGCATGATCACCAATGACGACAAACAGTTAACCATCGTCGTGACAAAGACAAAATCCTTCATCACACTCTCCTATCTCCTTTCCCGCTTCGCTTCTCAATATCCTCAAATCAATATCAAAATCCGCGAGGTGGATTCCTATCAGGTCGAAGAAACTCTGCATCACGGAGAAGGCGATCTCGGCTTTTGCTACAACGCTGATGACAACGGCCTTGTCTATCACATCGTCGGTGAGGAGCGCATTCTGCTCGCCGTTTCCCCTAACCATCCTGTTTATGAACGGCTCTCCTCAGATGGCATCTATCAGATTATCCCGTTTGAGCAAATCGCGGATGCTCCCTTTATCGTGGGCACAAGCGGCTATTTGCGCGAATACACGCAGGCGTTGTTCCGCGCTCATCATCATCCCCTGCACACAGCGCTTGAAACGGCCAATCCCGCGCTTCTTCATCTTCTGGTTGCAGCCAACATCGGCTGCGGCTTCGTCGGAGAGATCTCCACGTGGCTCTCTCCAAACCGCATACCGCCCGCACGGTATTGTCTGCTCGCGGGGGAAGAGGACAAGAAGATGACCATCGCCTTAGCCCACCACCGCCGCAGACATATCACTCCGGCGATGCGTCTGTTCATCGAATACGCCAAGGAATATCTGGGTTCCGGTGTCCTTATCCCTTGATGCTCCCGCTCGTCACACCGGATACGATGCGTTTCTGCATCAGCATAACGATGAGAACCAGAGGAAGGGAAACGATTACCGCCGCCGCACATATCAGATGCCAAGGCGTATAGCTCTCCGTTTCAAACAGCGTCAGCGCAACAGGCACCGTTCTGGCAGCGGCATGCTGATTGAGCACCGCAGCAAAGATATAATTGTTCCATGCCGTAATAAAGGTCATAATGCCCACCGTGAACAGGCCGGGAGCCACCAACGGAATCATGATGCTGATAAAAACCCGAAGAATCGACGCTCCATCGATCATCGCGCTTTCCTCAAGCTCGAACGGTACACTTTGAAAGTAGCTGGTCATCAGCCAAATACCTGTCGGCATTTCAACTGCAGCCAGGATCAAAGCCAATCCGATTCTCGTGTTGAGGAGCCCCATCTTGCTGTACATCTGGTAAATCGGATTGATCAGCGTGATAGGTGGAAGCAGTGAAACCGTCAGAACGACAATGAGAACGAGCCTTTTGCCCCGAATCGGCGTTCTTGCCAAAGCATAACTCGCCAAAGAGCCGGTGACTGCCACCACAAGCGTGCTTACGCCAGAAATCACCATGCTGTTGAGCAGGTATTTCCAAAAAGGCTGCGCCGAAAATGCCTCCGCGTAGTTTTTAAGGCTCCATGAGGAGGGCCAGAACTTCAGCGGAACCGCAAACAGCTCCCTCACGTTCTTGAACGCTCCCAGAATCATCCAAAGAAACGGAAACAGGATCAGCAGAAGAAAGACTGTAAAAAAAGCATAGAGCAGCATCTGCCAGATCCGTCCGGCCTTAAAAAGCTTTGTCTTGTTCACTTTCATACCTCCAGTTTGGTCTTCATTCCATCATAGAAGAAGAAAGCGATCACCAGGGACACTGCAAACGTCAAAACCGCGAGCGTCGCTCCGTAGCCATAATTGCCAAATGAGAAGTATTGCTGCATGGTATACATGGTCAGGCTCGTCGTGCTTCTTCCGGGCCCACCATTGGTCAGCACCTTAATCAAATCGTAGATTCTGAAGCTTGCGATCGTTCTAAACATGACAGAAACCAGGAGAACCGGCTTCATAGTCGGAATGGTAATTTTAAAAAAACGAACAATTTTTCCCGCTCCATCGATCTGCGCGGCCTCATGCAGCTCCTCCGGCACCGTTTTAAGGCCGGATAAGAGCATGAGCGCCATATATGGGGTTGTCTTCCACACATCTGCGATCACCACAGAGAGAAATGCTTCGCTTTCGCCCGTCACCCAGCTGATGGGCGAAGAAATCAGCCCAAGGCTGGACAGCATCTGATTGATGACGCCATATGATTCCGCGAACATATATGACCACATCAGACCGGAAACCACAGTCGGAATACACCACGGAATCAAAACCGCCGCGCAGACCAGGTCTTTTCCCCGAAATTCACGGTTCATCATCAGCGCACATCCCATTCCGATGACGGTTTCCAGAACGACGGCGACAATCGTAAACTGAAGCGTGAATTTGAGGGTAAAGAGCACGTTTTCATCCTGAAGCAGCTTCGCATAGTTCTCCACTCCGATAAACTTTCCGCCCCGGCTGAGGGTCTGTATCCGAAGAGAGTAAAAGCTCGTCTTGATGGTGTTAAACACAGGGTATGCTACCATGCACGCAAACAGCAGGATGGCGGGCAGCAGGAATAGATAGCCGATAATCAAGCGTTGTCTGCTTTTCATGTTCCTCTTCCTTTTCGAAAGCAGGATATGGGTCTCCTACGAGGCCCATATCCCAAATTTTCTCCGATCACCAGGAATAGATATCCTCTTCGGTCTTCTGCATCACCGCAATTGCATCCTCGATACTCTTTTGGCCCATCAGTACATCCGTGGTCGCCTGCTGCATCGCTGCGGAAACCTCCTCATAATACGCCGAGTTCGGACGGTTTTTGCAGTTTTCCGCAAGCTCAAGCATACCCGCCATATCAGGCTGCGCGTCGATCAATTCCTGGTTGGCATAAAGTGCCGGCCTTGCGGGCATTTTGTCGTTCAGAATCGCATTGTACAGCATGGCGCTCTCACTGGTCCAGTATTTGACCAGCAGAACGGCCTCCTCCTTATGCTCGGTGAACGCGGAGATCCCGATATTCCATCCGCCATTGCAGTTATAACTTGTGTATTCCTCTCCCGAGGTGGGCAGCGGCGCCAGCTTTACGAGCCCAGCAACAGAGGAATTCTCCGGGTTATTCGCATTGCCAATCTGCACTGACCAATCGCGTGCATAGAGCAGCTGACCTGCAAAGAGCGCCGCCCGCACATCCTTGGCAGCCATTCCCATGATGCCCTCCGCACAAATTCCTGCATCGAGCAGTTTTTTCATCTCCGCAAGACCAGCCGCCACCTTTTCATTGTCAAAATCAGGATTTCCCTCCTCATCGAGCACCTCTCCGCCGGCATTCCAGATATGCTCCATCATGCAGCAGGTCAACGCCTCCGCCTGCTGCCACGCCGCCGCGTAGCCATATACATTTTCTTCTCCCGCCATAACCACCTTGGATTGCTCGATCAGCTCATCCCATGTTTTGGCTGGTTCAAATCCGTATTTTTCCAGGAGGTCCGCGCGATACAGCAGCGCTCCGGTGTTGACAAACAGCGGCAGCGCATACAATCCTCCATCGATGCGGCAGCCTTCAAGCGCTCCCTCGGAAAACACCGAAAGCTCCTCCTGGGTGAACTCATCGTCGAGCTGGGCAAGCCATCCCGCGGAGACGAATGTTTCCGGCCATGTACAATCCACGATGAATACATCCATGCTGCTATCGTGAGACTGCAGAATGGTGCTGAGCTGCTGCATCCGATCCGTCGATCCTGCCGGCATTTCAACCAAATCAACGTGAATCCACGGATACAGCGCCTCAAATTCCGCAAGTCTTGCCTCGTTTGCACCGTTCGTCGCATTCTCTGTGTAAAGACACAGCGTCACCTCCTCGTGCTCCTCCGCAACAGCTAGCTGCAAGCACAACATCAAAGCCATCAACGCCGTCAACAAAACCTTCAGACTTCTACGCATGGGGTCGTCCTCCTTCATTTGACAGATTTAATATCTGTTCTATTATCTGAATTGTACACAAACCCATATTGTTATGTCAAATCCGTAATCGGTTTGATATCATTAGCATTTGCTTATGATGAAAAGCCATTTTTCTCAATAGTATCTAATCAGTAAAGAAGATGCCGTCACGACGAGATCCCAAAGAAACCGTCCATTATAGATATGCAGCATTCAGCGCATACCTTTCAATCTATAAAGGGGAAATACCCTGATGAAACGCGCGGTGTACAAACGCTTCGCACTGCCGATCCGCCTAAAAACATGTTACCCGTCCTATGAGCAGGTGCGCTTTCGAATCGCCCGCCCTTTCCAATAAATACTTTCAAACGATGGCCCTCCGACATGCGCGACGGTATTTTCGCTGGAAAAGCTTGACAAAATGAGGATAGGATGGTATTATACAGACAGACACTCGTTCTGTAATGAACGAGTTTTTCAAGAGACATAGGTTAGTTTTTGCTAACACTGGAGGCACCATGAAGAAGAACAGCAAAAAGCCGGAGATCCGCCGCCAGGAGCTGATCGATGTCGCGCTGCATCTTTTTGTCGAGCGCGGATATGAATCGGTCTCCGTGCGGGACATTCTGGATGCCGTCGGCGGTGCGCCCGGTATGTTCTATTATTATTTCAAATCCAAGCAGGACATCTATATCGCGGCGATGGATCAGTTTCTCACCGAACGTCTGGCACGCAAATGCGCGCTTCTTGAGGACTGTACCCTCCCTTTTGACGAAAAGGCTTCTGCCTTCCGGGCGTTGGTGACGGAAGATATCCGGGAATACATCGCACAGTTTCACCCGTCGGCCGGCGACTCGGTGACCGATTCCTCGTATAAGCTGTGGACGCTGGTGCAGATGATCAACCGCCTCGTCAAGCCCTACGCAGCATTCATCCTTGAGGGGATTCGCGAGGGCAGGCTGCCAAACAACTTGGGGATCATCAAGGAAAACGCTGAACAGTACGCGCTGTTCACGCTCTACGGCGCCTGGGGTACCATCTACAACGGCCAATTCGCAGAAGGTGCGCAGGCGTTCGATACGCCGGAAGCCCTCGGCATCATCCAGAAAATATACCATCCAAACCGGCAGGCATAAACGCCGGGGCGTTCAAGACAACGGGAGTATCTCGCAAGAGGTATTCCCGTTGCGGCGTTTTGGTGGAGTATAGAACGAATTCCGTCTGCAAGCCATTCGCTTCTTTCCTCTCCGCGCTTTCGGACGAGGTTAGAAAATATATTTTTTCGGAGGTAATCCACGATGAAAAAGCTGTTCGTTTCCCTGCTGGCTGCCCTGTTGGCCCTCGCCTGCGCCGCGGGCCTTGCCGAAACTCCGCCCGACGGAACAACGCTCGATGCCTGGGCTCATGAGGAAGGATGGACATCCTTTTCGGCGTACACCCAAGTGGAAGCGCTTGACAGCGCCTGGGAGGCTGCCGCCGCGTCGTTCGGCGCTGCCGTCGGCATGGAAGATCTCGATGGCAGCACGCTGAAGGCCTTGAACATGGCGGCATGCGGTTTTGAAGACGGTATCACCACGCTGACCTTCTCCGGCAGCACGGTGACGGCGCTGAATCAGGCGGGCAATGTGGTCTTTGCTCATGCGTACCGGTTTGTGGAGACGATCGACGCCGCGCTGGAGGGAGCGCCGGTCTACGTCTACACGACAGACGACGCGCAGGCAGGTCAATATGCCTTTCTGTGCATAAGCCTCCCCGGCGTGGCGTCCGACGAGGGCGGCGTGGTCACCAATTTCAGCCTGCGCTGCACAGAATCGGACTATTCAGCACTTTTCCATGACGGCTACGAGGGCGTCACCCATGTATTGGTGCATGCCGACACGCCCATTGAGGATGTCGACTACACCATCCGGCTGGTATACAGCCTGGGCGCGGTAAACTGATCGCAAAAGGGGCTGTCAGGCCAATA
>JAUNJB010000147.1 GCA_030535375.1 Clostridia bacterium
CAGCGGGCACAGAAATACTTCGGAGTGTGAAGCGCTTCGGAAGAGGGAGCGCGCTTTTTTGTGTCCTTCAGTGTGACGCGGCGAACGGATTCTCGTCGCCGTGCTTTTGAATCTGCGCGTTGAGCAGGTGGATATCGCCGCAGCTCATGGTGATAACCAGATCTCCGCTTTGCCAGTGGGCGCGGAGGTAGGCTTCGGCGTCGTTAAACGTGGGGGTGTAATGCACGCTCTGGCCGGTGGCGGCGATGGCGTCCACCAGCATGGTGGCGTGGATGTCGCCGGGGTCCTTCTCGCGCGCGGCGAAGATATCCGTGATCAGGATTTCATCCGCCAGGTCGCAGCAGTGGATGTAATCCTTGAACAGCGTCTTCACGCGGGAATAGGTGTGCGGCTGCATGACCGCCCACAGGCGGCGGTGGGGCTGATGGGCGGCGTTTTGAAGCGCGCTGTGCATCTCGGCGGGATTGTGGCCGTAGTCGGTGTAGAGCTTCACGCCGCAGACGGAGCCGGTGTATTCAAACCGGCGATGCGGCGCGGTGAAGCGGGACAGGGACTGCGCTACGGCGTGTGCGTCGGCGCCGACCTCGACGCACGCGGCCATCGTCGCCAGCGCGTGCATCACGTTGAACTCGCCCGGCACGTGCAGCAGCACGTGCGCCATCACGCGGCCCTCGAAGGCAAAATCGAACTCCGCGCAGCCCGTCTCGTCAAAGGTGAGGTTCTGCGGACGCCACTGACAGCCCTGCCCGAGGCCGTAGGTCACGGTGCGGCAGGAGAGCCTGCCCAGCGCGTCAAGCACGCGCGGGTCGTCGCCGTTGCCAATGCACACGCCTGTCTCCGGCAGGAGCGCGAAAAAGCGGTCGAATGCGTGCGCGATGTCGTCGAGATCCTTGTAAAAGTCGAGGTGATCCTCCTCGATGTTGGTGACGACGGCGATGGTGGGGTGGAACTGCAGGAAGCTGGCGTTGAATTCGCACGCCTCCACCACGAATGTCTCGTGGCTGCCCACGCGCGTGCTGCCGCCGATGTAATCCAGCTGGCCGCCGATGTGCACGGTCGGGTCGAGCCCGGCGTCCAGCAGCACCTCGGCGATCATGGAGGTGGTGGTCGTCTTGCCATGCGTGCCGCAGACGTTGATGGCATGGGCGTATCCCTCCATCAGCTGGCCGAGCAGTGTGGCGCGCTCCATCTGCGGAATGCCAAGGCGCGCGGCCTCGGCGCGCTCGGGATTGTCCTCGCGGATGGCGGCGGAATAGATGATCAGATCCGCGCCGGAGACGTTCCCGGCGCGGTGCCCGATGGTGACGGGGATGCCCTGCTCTGCGAGGGAATCGGTCATATAGGAGCGGGCGGAGTCGGAGCCGGTGACATGCACCCCGGCCTGCACGAGCATGCCGGCCAGGCCGCTCATGGAGCTGCCGCCGATGCCGATCATGTGTGCCCGTTTGCCCTTGAAATCCTTGATGTGCGGCATGATGTGCCTCCTTTATGCGCTTGCTTATTCTATTATACGTCAAAGCGGGGAAGGCAATCAACCGCAAACTCAAAAAAACCGCATTGATTTGGAAAAGTCGCTCAAATCTGCAAAAAAAGCGTTTTGAGGGCTGGACGGGCGGCAATTCCTGAATTATAATAGAACATATTCCTGTGAACATTCGTATTTGGGAGGGCTGAACATGGACCGCATCCGCCGCAACGAGCGACTTGCCGCCATGACGAGGATTCTGGTGGAATCCCCGAATAGAATCTTTACGCTGGGCACGTTCTGCGACATGTTCGGCGCAGCGAAGTCCACGCTGAGCGAGGATATCGACATCCTGCGCGGCGTGTTTGCGCAGTTCCATCTGGGGCAGCTGGACACCGTCACCGGTGCGGCCGGCGGCGTGCGCTATCGTCCCGTGCTTGCGCCGGAGGACGCCTATCGCGCGGTCAAGGAGCTGGCCCAGATGCTTGCGGCGCCCGGGCGCATTCTGCCCGGCGGCTTTGTCTACATGGCCGATATCCTGGCGATGCCGGACGTGGTGGAGCGCATGGGCACGATTATCGCGTCGCAGTTTTACCGCGCGGAGCCGGATTTCGTGCTGACGATGGAGACGAAGGGCATCCCCGTGGCGATGATGACGGCCAAGGCGCTGGGCGTGCCGATGGTCATCGTCCGCAGGGACAGCAAGGTCTACGAGGGGCCCGCGGTGAATATCAATTATCTGTCGGGCTCCGGCGGCCGCGTGGAGACGATGAGCCTCTCCCGCAGGGCCGTCAAAGAGGGGCAGCGCGCGCTGATCGTGGATGATTTCATGCGCGCGGGCGGCACGGCGCGCGGCATGGTGGATATGATGCGCGAGTTTGCGGTGACCGTTGTGGGCGTCTGCGTGCTGGTTTCCACGCAGGAGCCTGCGAAGAAGCGGCTGGACGGCGTGAGATCCCTGCTGGTCATCGAGGATACCGATGAGAGCGCGGGCTCGGCCGTCATCCATCCGGCCAGCTGGCTGTACCAGGCGGCCGAGAAGGCCAAGGCCTGATCAAGAGAAAAAACCGAACAATCGGCCTGAAATGCAGCGGGAGCGCCCTTGGCGGCGTTCCCGCTTTGGGCTGTCGTTTTGCTGTCGAAGGAGGAACTTATGCATATTGTCATCGGCCTGGGCAACCCGGGCAGGGAATACGCCAGAACGCGCCACAACGTCGGCTTTGATGTGATCGACGTGCTCAGCGAGAAGCTGAGTATCCCGGTGACCAGGCTGGCCATGCACGGCCAGATCGGCGAGGGCTTTGCCGGCGGAAAAAAGCTGATGCTTGTCAAGCCGCAGACGTTTATGAACCTGTCGGGCCAGTGCGTGACGGAGATCGTCTCCTTCTACAAGCCGGAGATGGATCACCTGCTGCTCGTCTACGATGATATCGATCTGCCGCTGGGCAAGCTGCGCCTGCGGGCGAGCGGCAGCGCGGGCACGCACAACGGCATGCGCTCGGTGATCGGCCTGCTCGGCCGGCAGGATTTTGCGCGCCTGCGCGTGGGCGTGGGCAAGAAGCCGGAGGGCTGGGAGCTGGCGGACTGGGTGCTCTCCCACTATCAGACGGCGGAGGAGCGCCAGACGCAGTTTGACGCCTTCCTGCGCGCGGCGGACACGGTGGTGGACTGGATGAACAACGGCGTGGAGAGCGCCATGCGCGTGGCGAATGCGCCGAAAGAGGGACAATAATCATGCAGACCCATTTCTTGTTTGAGCCGATGACGGCTTACGCGCCGTATCAGCGCATCGCCGAGGAGGCGAAGCGGGCGGGCGCGGTGATCGCAGCATCCGGGCTGGCCGGGGCGCAGAAGGCACACCTGGCCTGTGCGCTTGCGCAGCAGACGGGACGCCCGCTGCTCTATCTGTGCGACAGCGAGCGCGCGGCGACGCAGGCGATGGAGGACATCTCTGCGCTGATGGGCGGCGGCGTGAGCCTGTTCCCCGCGAGGGAGATCACGTTCTATCAGGAGGTCGCGGCCAGCCGCGAGGTCGCCTATCGCCGCATCGAGACGCTGCAAAAGCTCGTCTCCGGCGAGGTGCGGGCCATTGTCGCCCCGGCGGATGCGCTGCTGCACCGGGTAATGCCGCGCGCCGTCTTCAGCATGCACACGCTGCGCCTGACCGTGGGGGACTGCCTGCCCACGGATCAGCTCATCGAGCGCCTGCTGGCTGCCGGATATTCGCGCGAGTACATGGTGGAGGGCAAGGGACAGTTCTCCGTGCGCGGCGGCATCGTGGATATCTATCCCGCGGACGCGCTCAGCGCGGTGCGCGTGGAATTCTTTGACGAGGAGATCGACTCCATCCGAGCGTTCGACGTGATGAGCCAGCGCTCTCAGCAGAACATGCAGGCCATTTCCATCCCGCCGGCCAGTGAAGCGCCCGTGCCCGCCGGGGAGGCGTCGGCGTGCGCCGATGCGCTGCGCCGTGCGCTCGCGCGCCAGCGGGAGGCCATGCGCGTGGACGGCGGGGAAAAGCCCGAGGGCTCGCTGGCCGATCTGCCGCTGGAGGAGGGCGAAATCGCCGTGCCGGCCGCGTTTACGCGCGAGAGCCGCACCATGGAGCGCTTCGCCGAGAATGTGCAGGCGGCCGTCGATCAGATGGAACGCGGCATCAGCAGCCGCGTGCTCGAGAAGTTCATTCACCTGCTCTATCCCGAGACGGAGACGCTCACCGACTATATGAGCCGCCCCATCGTCGTGCTCGACGAGCCGGAGGCGCTCTTTGCGCGCATGGACAGCCGTGCGGGCGAGTTTGATCAGGCGATTGCCAGCGCGCTGGAGCGCGGCGAGGCCGTGCCGGAGCAAAACGGCCTGATGTATTCGCGCGGGGAGACGCTGGATGTGCTGCGCCGGGAGACGCAGCTCGTGCTCACGACGATCCTGCGCCCCGTCGCGCAGCTGAAGCCCACGCTGCTTGAGCAGATGGGCGGCATGGGCGCGGGCAGCTACGGCGGCCGCACGCGCGACATGTGCCAGGACATCAGCCGCTGGATGGCCGATGGCTGGCGCGTGATGATCCTTTCCGGCGGTGCGGCGCGCGGCGAGCGCATGCGCCAATCCTTTGAGGACGAGGGGATCGATGCCAAATTCGACGAGCTCGGCGTCAGTGCGCCTGCCCCCGGCGAGTGCCGCATCTATCCGCTGATGCTCTCCGGCGGCTTCCAGTATCCCGCCGTCAAGCTGGCGGTGATCGTGGAGGGCGACGTCTACGGCGCAAAGGGCGCCAAGGGCAAAAAGAAAAAGGAGAGCAAGGGCAGCAAGATCGCCTCCTTCACCGACCTGAACGTGGGCGACTACGTCGTGCACGAGTCGCACGGCATCGGCATCTATCAGGGCACCAAGCGCCTGACGAGCGAGGGCGCCTCACGGGATTATCTGCTCATCCAGTACCTGGGCAGCGATAAGCTGTACATCCCCGTCGACCACCTCGACCGCATCCAGAAGTACATCGGCGGGGGCGAGGGCGTCGCGCCGAAGCTCTCCCATCTCGGCGGAAAGGATTGGGAAAAGCAGAAGAGCAAGGTGCGCGAGAGCCTCAAGGAGCTCGCGTTTGACCTGGTGAAGCTCTATGCCGAGCGCCAGAAGAACAGGGGCCACGCCTTCGCCCCGGATACGCTCTGGCAGCAGGAGTTTGAGGAGAATTTCCCCTACGAGGAGACGCCCGACCAGCTCCAGGCGACCGAGGAGATCAAGCGCGATATGGAGCGTGAACAGCCTATGGACCGCCTGCTCTGCGGCGACGTGGGCTATGGCAAGACGGAGGTGGCGCTGCGCGCCGCGTTCAAGGCTGTGATGGACGGCAGGCAGGTCGCCATCCTCGCGCCGACGACGATCCTTGCCCAGCAGCATTACAACACGCTGATGCGCCGCTTCGAGGGCTTCCCCGTGCACGCGGACGTGCTCAGCCGCTTCAGCACCGCCAGGGAGCAGAAGGAGACGCTGCGCAGGCTCGCGGCGGGGGAGATCGACGTGATCGTCGGCACGCACAGGCTGCTGAACAAGGACGTGAAATTCAAAAACCTGGGGCTGCTGATCGTCGATGAGGAGCAGCGCTTCGGCGTGGGCCATAAGGAGACGATCAAGAACATGAAGAAGTCGGTCGACGTGCTCACCATGTCGGCCACGCCTATCCCGCGCACGCTCCACATGTCCATGGTCGGCATCCGCGACATGAGCCTGCTGGAGACGCCGCCCCAGGCGCGCTATCCCGTGCAGACCTATGTGATGGAGTATCAGGACAGCGTCATCCGCGATGCCATCCTGCGCGAGCTCGGGCGCGGCGGCCAGGTCTTCTTCCTGTATAACCGGGTGGGCACGATCGATCAGTGCTACCGGCAGCTTTCCAAGCTCGTGCCGGAGGCGCGCATCGCCATCGCGCACGGACAGATGCGCGAGAATGCGCTCGAGGACGTCATGCTCGACTTCAGCCAGCAGAAATACGACGTGCTGCTGTGCACCACGATCATCGAGTCCGGCCTGGATATCCCGATGGCCAACACGCTGATCATCTATGACGCCGACCACTTCGGCCTCTCCCAGCTGTATCAGACGCGCGGGCGCGTGGGCCGATCCAACCGCCTGGCCTACGCGTATTTCACCGTGCGTCCGGGCAAGGTGCTCTCCGAAACGGCGCAGAAGCGCCTGGATGCCATCCGCGAGTTCACGGAATTCGGCTCCGGCTTCCGCATCGCCATGCGCGATCTGGAGCTGCGCGGCGCGGGCAACCTGCTCGGCCCGCAGCAGAGCGGCCATCTGGCCAACATCGGCTACGACCTCTACTGCAAGCTGCTGGAGGAGGCCGTCCTTGAGGCGCAGGGTGAGGCCCCCAAGCCCAACCGCGACGTGGAGACGCGCATGGATGTGCATGTCAACGCGTACCTGCCCGCCGAGTATGTCACCGGCGACAGGCAGCGGCTGGAGGTTTACAAGCGCATCGCCTCGATCACCACGGCCGCCCAGCGCGACGACATGGAGGATGAGCTCATCGACCGCTTCGGCGACGAGCCGCAGTGCGTGGCGAATCTGGTCGCCGTCGCTTACCTCAAGGCGATGTGCACAAGGCTGGGCATCGATCGCGTCATCCAGTCCGACGGGCGCATCGATATGCGCTTCGCGACGAACGCGCAGGTGGACGGGGAGAAGCTCTTCAAGGCCCTGGGCGGCTTTGACAAGCGGCTCACCCTCAACGCTGCGCTCCCCGTGACGCTCAGCATGCGCGACCGCACCATGGCGCGCGAGGATATGCTGCACCTGACCACGCAGGTGATGGAGAGGCTGCTCGCCCGCATGGGCATGGAGAGCGCGTGAGCGCGTGCCCGATGGAAATTTCGCAAAGGGGTTGCTTTTTTGCGCGCGATCGGGTACAATATGCGTGTAGAGTGTGATGACGGATGGAACTCATGCAATGCGAGGGTGTGAACCTTGTCAGGGCCGGAAGGCAGCAGCAATAAGCATTGTATCGTGTGTGCCGTGGGAATTTCTGCCCCGAGCATTCTACGATTTAAAAAATCAAGCGCCGGAAAGCTCCGGCGCTTTTTATATCGTTGTTTTATCCCTGCTTTATAGGAAATTGCGTAAAAACCGGGCGTGTTTGGCGAAAAACGGACAGCGAGCACGGAAATACTTTGGAGAGTGAAGTGCTTCGGAGGTGGGAGCGCGCACGGCGCGCTTTGCGCGAAGAACCGGGCAGCGAGCACAGAAACACTTTGGAGTGTTGAAGTGCTTCGGAAGTGGGAGCGCGCACGGCGTGCTAAAGGCTTTTGAACAACTGTCTGCTTTCTCCTTTGGGGCACCGCCTCAAATCCCGCAAGGGATTCTATCCCTGGCTTTGGGATGAAACGGGATCA
>JAUNJB010000148.1 GCA_030535375.1 Clostridia bacterium
TGAGTTGCTCTCGCGCTGACAGCTTGATTATTATACTCCGACGTCTGACGTTTGTCAATACCTTTTTTAATCATTTTTGAAACTTTTTTGACGCTTTTTTACGTTCCCTGCATACGCTATAGTGGTGATGACCATGCTGAAACGTCTTTTTCAGGCCGCAGCCCTGATTGTGCTGTGCGTCCTGCTCGTCTATGCGCCGGAAATCTTTAAGGCCGCCTCCGGTCCATACCGCCTGACCACGCCCGACCGCATCCTGCTGCGCGTGGTGCTTTGCACACAGGATGCCGATGCCGCCTCTTCCTTTTATAAAGCCCTGACCGGTTTTCGCAAGGCGCATCCCTCCTATCACCTTCGCGTCACCCGCACAGACGTCGATCAAATGCTGACGCTCTCGGAACCCCTGCCGGATGTCTACCTCTTTGCCTCCAGCACCAGGCACACATCGGCGTTTTCGCCCGAGCGGCTTTTCCTCCCGCTCAGCGTTCCCCAGGAGGAAGAGGAGACGGCGCCCGGCCTCTGGAACGGTGTCCGCTATGCGTATCCCTATGTGCCGGAGAGCGGGGAAACGCTGCTGTTCGCCGTCGGTCTGCATGCGCGCGAAACCCTTGCCGCCCACGAGCTGATCGCCTATCTGCGTGAAATATCCGCATCATCCTCATCGGACCCTTAATTTGAGCTTGTGTAACACACCGAATTAGGATACAATAAAGGCATTCGAAATCGGGAGGAAATCATGGACGCCCTCATTAAAGCCCTTGTTCAGGCCAATTTCGCGCCGGAACGCATCATTCCCCGCGCCTGCATGGCGCGTTATACCACCTTCCGCGTCGGCGGTGAAGCCGACGCTTTGGTCAACATCGCCTCCGCGCAGGAGGTTTCCATCGCCCTGCGCGCCGCGCGCAGCGCCGGCAAGCCCGTCACGGTGATCGGCAACGGCTCCAACCTGCTGGTGCGCGACGGCGGCATCCGCGGCCTTGTGCTGCGCATGGCCAACTCGTTTTCAAACCTGAGCCGCGAGGGAGACTGCATTCACGCGCAGGCAGGCGCAACCCTGCACGCCGCGGCGCAGTTTGCCCAGAGCGAAGGGCTCAACGGCATGGCCGAAATCGCGGGCATCCCCGGCACCGTCGGCGGCGGCGTCATCATGAATGCGGGCGCGTACGGCGGCGAGCTGTCCCAGATCGTCACAAAGGTGGATGCCGTCGCCCTGTCGGACGGCAAGCCGCTCTCCTTTGAAGGCGATGCGCTCGATTTCTCCTACCGCCACAGCGCCATGATGGACGCCGGGGTTGTCGTGACCGACGTGTATATGCATCTGGTGCCCGGCGAGCCGGACGCCATTCAGGCGCGAATGGATGCGCTCGCCAAGGCCAGGCGGGAAAAGCAGCCGCTCGAATATCCCAGCGCGGGCAGCACATTCAAGCGTCCCGAGGGGATGTATGCCGCCAAGCTCATCGACGACTGCGGCCTGCGCGGCCTGCGCGTGGGCGACGCACAGGTCAGCGAAAAGCATACCGGCTTTGTCGTCAATCTGGGCCAGGCGACCGCCGCCGATATTCTCGAGCTGATGGCGGAGGTCCGCCGTCGTGTGCACGAGGCTACGGGTGTCATACTGGAGCCTGAAGTGCGCATTCTCGGCGAGGACGCATGAGTGCTCCCTTCCGCAGCGGCCGCATATAACTGATACGAAAGGAAACCATCCCATGAAATTTCTCATCGTCACCGGCCTGTCCGGCGCGGGCAAGACCAGCGTGCTGCGTCATCTGGAGGACAGCGGCTATCAGTGCATCGACAATCTGCCGCCTCTTCTGCTCGTTCAGGCATTCACCCTCTGCGAAAGCGTTCAGCTCGACAAGCCCGTGGCCCTGGGCGTGGACTCGCGCAGCGGCGCGCTGTTTGACGCCGAAGCGGTGCTCGCCTCCATCGACAGCGGCAGCGACAGCCATGAGGTCTCCATCCTCTTCCTGGAGGCGGACACCGAAACGCTGATCGACCGGTATAAGGAGACGCGGCGCGATCATCCGCTGGCCAGGGACGGCAAAACCCTCGAACAGGCCATCGCCCGTGAGCGCGAGCTGCTTCAGCCGCTGCGCGAGCGCGCCAATTACGTCCTCTCCACCGGAGGGCTTCGCGCCAAGGAGCTCTGCGCGCGCGTGGATGAGCTGATCGACCACGGCGAAAACCAGCACGCGCTACGCACGGAGATTATGTCCTTCGGCTATAAACGCGGCATCCCGCGCGAGAGCGACCTGGTATTCGACGTGCGCTTTCTGCCCAATCCCTACTATATAAAGGATATCCGCGCGTACACCGGTCTTGAAGCGCCGGTTCGCGATTATGTCATGGAGAAGGAGGAGACGCGCGCCTTCCTCGCGCACCTGTACGAGCTCGTGGATTACCTGCTCCCCCTCTATAAGCGCGAGGGCAAGCGGCGGCTGATGATCGCCATCGGCTGCACGGGCGGCGCGCACCGCTCTGTCGCCATCAGCGAAGCGCTCTGCGCCCACCTGCGCGCCCTGGGGCAGACGGTGAACGTCACGCACCGGGACCTCTCCCTGGAGGAGGCAAGCTGGCCTTTCAGGCGCACACGATAAACACATAAAATCAAAATAAACCGCGCATGCTGATTCCATCAGAGCAAAAAGGATGGGATCATATGCGCGTTTCTTCTGCCCCTTCATCCGCCGTGCCGGCCGCCCCCGGCGCGAACGCCCGCGCCGACACGCCGGACGACGCCTACGAGGCGATAGCCGTACCTCCGCTGGCCGAGGGCGGCTATCCTCCGTTTCGCCCGTTTGCCGCGCAGGCATTTGACATAGCGAGAGCGCGCCATGTGCCGGTATTCCTGCTGATCGGCGAAATGGACGAGGCCTTCGCAGATCCATCGCTTGCGATGCAAATCGCCGAGCGCACCGTACCCGTGCAGCTGACGCCGGGCATGCGCCCGGACGTCGAGCTGCTTTGCCAGCGCGCGGGCGCGCTCTTCTCCGAGGAAGGTGCGCTGCCCCTGTGTGCCCTCCTGCTGGACGACGCGCGTCCCTTCCTCGCCGCGCCCATGCCGCCCACGGGCTTTGCGCTGGACCCGTCGCGGCTTTACGTCTGGCTGGCGCAGGCAGACCGCCGCTTCGCGCAGAACCTGACCGCCCTCACAGGACAGGCCGCGCAGGTCATCCGCTCCTTCCACGCAGCGCCGCTGCGCAAGCCCTATTCCCCGCAGGACGCCGCGCACGACCTGTCCCGCGCGCTCTTCGCCCTCGAGGACAAGCACAGCGGCGGCTTCGGACAGATCAAAGCGCCGCTGGTGTGCAGCCTGCACTTTCTCCAGCATGCGGCCTCGCGCGGGGACAGCCGGGCCCACAGCGCGCTCTCCCGAACACTCGACGCCATGCTGGCCTCCGCTCTGCACGATCCCCTGGACGGCTCGTTCTTCCGCACGACGCTGACGGACGATTGGCGCGTCTTCGTCCCGGAAAAGCCCCTGGGAATCAACGCGATGCTCGCCATGATCCTGCTGGAAAACGGAAGGCGCAGCGAGGCGGTGCGCGTGCTCGACTTCATGCTGAACACCTGCTCCCTGGAGGGCGGCGGACTGACCCCGCTTCTGCACGCGCCCCGGGAGACGTACGCCTTCACGCCGGAGCAGACCTGCGCGGTGCTGGGCGGTGAATCGGGTCTGCGCGTCTGCCGCCTGCTGAATCTCCTGCATCAGCACACCAGCGAAGAGCCGCGCCTCGCCCCCAGCCGCTTTTCCCCGGTGCCGCCGGACGACCCGGGACGCCGTCTGTCCATGGACGTCTCCGCGCTCTATCCCACGCTTTCTCCGTCGATCACCCCGGAGGATGCGGCATTCCTCCGCCGCGTGCTGCCCACACTGCTGCGCACGCGCGCCGCGCGAACCCCTCAGCGTCCCGCCTCCTATGTGCTCACAGAGGATTGCGCGCTGGCTGCGGCCGTCTTCGCCAGCTGCGGCAGGCGCATGGGCGAATCGCGCTACACGCAGGCCGCCCAGCGCGCCGTCACGTTTCTGGTCAGCCTGCCGCCCGCGTTGGGCAATCCCATCACCGGCACGGGCGGCCTGCCGTCCTCCATCGCGCCCGTCAGCCCGCTGCATGCGCAGGCCACCTGCGGCGCAAGCGCGGCGCTCTCCCTTGCCCTGCTCACCCTCGGCCAAAACGAGGGCATGGAGGAATACGCAAACAGCGGGCTGCGGCTGCTTGGCGCGGCGCTCCACGCCTTCGTTCGCCGCGACGGCCTGGTGATGCATACGCCGCAGGACCCGGCCGCCTTCTTCCCGCGCGTGCCCGCCATTTACGACGGCGAGCTGCCCTCTCCCGCGGCACTGCTGGCCCATGCGCTGAGGATCGCGAACGAGCTGCGCCCCGATGCACATTATGCGCAGACGCTCCGCGCCGTCTGGGAGATGGCGGCCCCCGTCGCCCACGACCAGCCGCTAGCCTGCGCCTCCCTGATCGACGCGATGACGGTTTAGCCTCCTCCCGACGAACCGCGCAGAATCTCCCGCAGCGTCGCCGTATCGATGGTAAACAGATTCTCATCGCCCAGCAGCACACCGTCGCTGAGCGCGCGCTTCTGCTCCTGAAGCTGCAAGATGCGCTCCTCGACCGTGCCGGCGGCGATCAACCGGATCACCTGCACGCCCCGCGTCTGGCCGATGCGGTGCGCCCGGTCGGTGGCCTGATTCTGCGCCGAGACATTCCACCACGGGTCGTAATGAATGACCACGTCCGCGCCGGTCAGGTTGAGACCCGTGCCGCCCGCCTTGAGCGAGATCAGAAACACCTGCGCGCCGCCCGCGTTAAACGCCTCGACCATGCGCATGCGCTCCTGCTTATCCGTCTCGCCCGTGAGCGTAAAGGTGGATACGCCCTCCGCCTCCAGCACCTCGCGGATGAGCGCAAGCATCGAGGTAAACTGCGAAAACAGCAGGATGCGGTGTCCCGCACCGAGCGCGCTCTTCACCACGTCCACGCACTGATCAAGCTTGCCGCTTCCGCCCGCGTAGTCCTCCAGGCACAGCCGGGGATCGCAGCACAGCTGGCGCAGCCGCGTCAGCCCCGCAAGCACGCGCATCCTGTCCGGCGCGTCGGCAAGCCCGCCCTCCGCCTCGTCCATCAGCCGCGCGGCATATGCGGCATAGAGCCGCTGCTGCTCCGCCGTCAGTTCACTGGTCATCAGCGTCTCAACCTTTTCTGGAAGATCGGTCAGCACGTCCTGCTTCATCCGCCTCAGGATGAACGGCGCGACCATCTGCCGAAGATTCCCCTTCGCCTGCTCATCTCCGTCGCGCACGATGGGCAATTCAAACCGCTCCTTGAATTTCTTGTAGCTGAACAGATAGCCGGGCATCAGGAAGTCAAAGATCGACCACAGCTCGGCAAGCCGGTTCTCAATCGGCGTGCCGGTCATGGCAAAGCGATGCCGCGCGCGCAGCGTCTTGGCCGCCTTGGCCCCCTGCGAGGCGGCATTTTTGATATACTGTGCCTCATCGAGCAGGACATGCGTCAGCTCGATATCCGCATAGGCCTGCGCGTCCCGGCGCAGCTGATCATAGGACGCGATCAGAATATTCGGCGGATCACCGGCCCGGATCTGGTCGGCCCGCTTTTGCGCCGTGCCCGTGAGCACGCGGCAGGTGAGCGACGGCGCAAACCGCTCTGCCTCCGCAAGCCAGTTGAGCTGAAGCGACGCCGGACAGACCACCAGCGCGCGCACCGCCTCACCGCGTTCCTGCTCACGCAGGAGCATGGCCAGCACCTGTATCGTCTTGCCCAGGCCCATATCGTCGGCGAGGATTCCGCCAAAGCCCGCGTCGCTCAACGCGCACAGCCAGGACAGCCCCGTCATCTGGTAGCCGCGCAGCTCCGCCCGAAGCCCGCCCGGCGCGGCGATGCTCGTTTTCTGGGCGGCGCGCAGCCGTTCCATCCAATCAAGCAGCTCCTTCGGCGCGCGGAGCCTGACATCCCTGCGGCCGCTCAGCGCCGCATCCAGATACATCCCTCGCGTCGCCGGCACCTCGGCGCCTGCCTCGGCCTGTTCCGCCGTCACATCCAGGTTGTCAAGCATCTGCACCGTCTCTGCCGCCTGCAAAAGCGCGTCTCCGGAGAGGAACGCCCCGTTGGCCAGCCGGATAAACTTCCTTTTTTGTCTGTATGCGGCGTACGCGTCGCGCAGCTCATCCTGATTCAATCCGCCCAAATCGGCGCGCACAATCAGTTTCGTGCCCGATACCGACAGCCCAAACGTCATGTTCCGGCGCGTCTGCACATTCATATTCGCCAGCCGCTGGTCGATCATCACCTCACCCGACTGCTCAAGCGCCGACAATTTCTGCGTCAGCAGCGCAAAGCATGCCTCATCGCTCCCCTCAAAGGCGCGTTCCTCCTCCGTCAGCTTCACCGGGAAAAGCGCGGCGCTGTCCGCAAGCGCCCGGCCCTCCAGCAGATCGTCCCGCCGGATGTGCGGACAGACCTCTCCCGGGGCGATCTCCGTCTCCCCATATGCAAACCGCACACGGCAGATCAGCCGTCCCTTGTCGTCCATGCCGACGTAATAGCGCGGCGTCATCTCCATCGGCACGTGCGCCTCCAGAATTCTTCCGCCGCTTCGCATCGTCACATGCTCCGCCGCGGGCGCGATGACCTGCGCGCAGACCGCGCCCAGCTGCTCCTTCCTGAGAAGAAGCCCCCTGGGGAATTGCTCTGCCACATTTACCAGCCCATGCATGCGCTCAAACGCCGCGCCAAAGGCGCAGAAAATGCCGTCCTCCCCGAAAAAGTACATGCCGCTTCCGCCCACGACAGCGTTGTCCGCCGTCACGCGCAGCAGCACGTCCTGCCCCTGATGCCGCAGCTCCACCTCCAGCTTCTTTTCGCCCGCCGTCACCGGAACGCGCGCGCTGTGTCCGTCCGGCATGCGCAGCTCCACCTCGCGCCCAAGCAGCAGGCGCATCGTCTGATCGAGCGCCGTGCCCGTAAGCAGCACACAGCCTGCGCGCATCTGCGCCGCGCTGTCGGCCAGCATCACCACATGCCACAGCAGCGGCAGATCCTGCTCCTCAACCTCCTCCTCGCTGTGAGAAAACGTGAGTTCACGGCCGTAGATCGTCCGTTCGCGCTGCTCCACCCTCCGGGCAAACTCGCTGAGGCTGCGCACCACATAGGCGCGCGTTCTGCCGATCTTGAGCTCCAGGCCAACGGCATCGTCCATCTTCGTCAAAACGGGATACAGGCGCACGCCGCCTGCCTGCCCGCCTTGATCGGCCGTCCGCATTCGCCTTTGCTGTCCCTGGGTG
>JAUNJB010000013.1:0-11972 GCA_030535375.1 Clostridia bacterium
GAGCGCGAAGAGCAGCGTGACGCAGGCAGAGGCCAGCGTTACCCACCATTGGCCGAAGCCGAAGCGCCTGAGGTTTACCGCGCGCTTGATGCCGCTGATGCTGCCCACAACGATGACCAGCCCCAGCGCGATGATCAGGATATTGAGCAGGAAGCCGGGATTGACCAGGGCGAAGATGCCGAATGCCGCCGCGAGGATGCCGATGAGCAGCTCCAGCGTGTAGGCGTTTGAACCCTTGTCAAGCACATAGGACAGGATGTTGAACACGCCGTAGACCGTCACACCCGCGCCGACGATCGTGCACAGCAGCTTGCGGCTGGTGTTGGGCGCCAGCATCAGGATCAGTCCGAGCACAAGATAGACGATGGATGCCAGTGTGAAGCTCCATTTGATCTCGCGCGCGGCGTTCAGAATGGGATTGTTGGGCTTTTTCATGAGAAATCCTCCTTTGTTTTGCTTCGTATAGATTCATGATATGCGCCGAAGGGCCGGATTTAAGACGGATTGGCGCGATTTGGGAGAAACTTATGTCAGAAGATTGACGGCGAAAATGGAGCCGCCAAGGATGACCAGGATGACGCCGACCACGCGGTTGAGCGTGGCAGGGGTGGAATGATTGGCGATGCGCGCGCCGATCTGCGCAAAGACCAGCGTGAAGAGCATGCACAGCCCGAGCACGACGGGGTCCGGCGCGCCGCCGATGACAAAGTGCGACAGCGAACCCGTCAGCGCGGTGAAGGCCATGATGAATACGCTTGTGCCGACGGCGGTCTTGAGCTCGTAGCCGAGCACGCTGGTGAGGACGAGCAGCATCATCATGCCGCCGCCCGCGCCGACGAAGCCGCAGATGAAGCCCACGAGCATGCCGCAGACCGCGGACTGAACCGCACGCTTGCGGGCGGAGACGGCGCCCATCGTCTCCTTGGTGGTCATGACGGGCTTGACGATGAACTTGATGCCCAGGAAGAATGTCATCACCGTGGAGAAGCCGCCCATGGCGGTGTTGGGCACGAGGCTGGAAATCCAGCTGCCCACCATCGTGAAGAGCAGCACCGAGGCCATCATGATCAGGCCGTTGCGCACGTCGAGGTTGCCGTTTTTGTGATAGGTGTAGGCGGAGGCGGCGCTGGCCAGCACATCGGAGGCCAGGGCGATGCCCACCGCGGTATAGGCGGGCATATGCAGAAACGTGATGAGCATCGGGGAGATGACGGCGGCGGCGCTCATTCCGGCAAAGCCGGTTCCAAGACCCGCGCCGATGCCGGCGAGCAGGCAGATGATCACAGGATAAAGCATCGGATGCGCCTTCTTTCTATCATTTGCTGCGCGAAAGCAAGGTTCCCTTTTCACGTGGGACACGGCTGCGCGGATTTGGATATTTATTATAGACAACGGGACGTATGGTGTCAAGGGCTTCTGCCTGACCCGGAAAAAATCGCGCGGGATGTGGGCGGGCGCGTGAAGATTCCGGAAAGCTTGCCGGACGCCCGATTAATTTTCTGTGAAGGATTTGGAGCGATTTGTCATGAGCGGAATTCGGGGAGAATGTGCGGGGCCTCATTGACAGCGTAATTGGCAAGCGATATAATAAAATCGTAATCATATAGGCCGGCATTCTGCCCGGCAATGGAGGAAGAAATATGCAGCCGAAAACTGCAAAAAAGAAGCCCGGGAGCATGAATATCATCATCGTGGGCTGCGGCAAGGTGGGCCATACGCTCACCGAGCAGCTTGTACGCGAGGGGCATGATATCACCGTGGTGGACACCAACGAGCGCGTGATCCGCGACGTCACCGATGTCTTTGATGTCATGGGCATCCGCGGCAATGGCGCCAGCCTGACCGTGCTTGAGGATGCGGGCATCCGCCGGGCGGATCTGTTCATTGCTGTCACGGGCTCGGATGAGCTCAATCTGCTCTGCTGTACGATTGCCAAAAAGGCGGGCAAGGGCCTGGCCGCGATCGCGCGCGTTCGCAATCCCGACTACAGTGAGGAGCTGGCTTATCTGCGCCAGCAGCTGGGCCTGTCCATGATCATCAACCCGGAGCTGGAGGCTGCCAGGGAGATGGCGCGGCTGCTCTCCCGTCCGCAGGCGCTGACCATCAGCGCGTTCGCAAAGGGGCACGCGGAGCTGGTGCGCTTCAAAATCCCGGCGGGCAATCTGCTCTGCGGGCGCACCATCATGCAGCTGGGCGATATCCTGCAGTTCAACTTCCTGGTTTGCGCGGTGGAGCGCGAGGGAAACGTCAGCATCCCCGGCGGCTCGTACGTTCTGCATGAGGGCGACGATATCACGATCATCGCCTCTTCGCGCGACGTGCACCGCATCTTTGAGAGCATCGGCATGCGCAGCCAGGCCGTGCGCAGCTGCATGATCATCGGCGGCGGAAAATCTTCCTATTATCTGGCCAAGCAGCTGCTTGAGCAGCGCCTTCAGGTGAAGATCATCGAATCAAACCGCCAGCGCTGCGAGGATCTCAACGAGATGCTGCCGGAGGCTACAATCATCTGCGGCGACGGCGGCGATGAGGAGCTGCTCAAGGAAGAGGGCATCGGCTCGGTGGAGGCGTTTGTGCCGCTGACCGGCCTTGATGAGGAGAACATCCTGCTCACGCTGTACGCCAAGCGCGTGCCGGGGCTCAAGACCATCACCAAGATCAACCGCATCACATTCAACGACGTGATCGACGGCCTCGAGTTGGGCAGCGTCGTCTATCCGAAGTACATCACCTCGGAGGCGATCATCGCCTATGTCCGCGCGCGCCAGAATTCCATCGGAAGCAACGTGGAGACGCTTTATCACATGTTTGACAATCGCGTGGAAGCGATTGAGTTCCATATCGACAAGGATGCGCCGGTCGTCGGCGTGCCGCTGATGGAGCTGAAGAAGAAGGACAATTTGCTTATCGCGTGCATCAACCGCGGGGGAAAGATCATTTTCCCGCGCGGCCAGGATGCCATCCAGCCGGGGGACAGCGTGATCATCGTCACCACGCATTCGGGCTTTGGCGACATCAGCGATATCCTGAATTGAGGTATGAACGATGAATGTGAAGAGTATCACCTATGTGCTGGGGTGGATTCTGAAATTTGAGGGCGCGTTCCTGCTTTTGCCGGTGCTGATCAGCATGATCTATCGCGAGATACAGGGCTGGGCGTTCCTCTTTGTGGCCGTGCTGTGCGCCACGTGCGGCCTGCTGCTCACGGGCAGACGGCCGAAGAACCCGGCGTTTTATGCCAAGGAGGGCTTCGTCGCCACGGCGCTGAGCTGGGTGGTGATGAGCGTATTCGGCTGTCTGCCGTTCATCCTCACCGGCGAGATTCCCAATTTTATCGATGCGCTGTTTGAGACGGTCTCCGGCTTCACCACGACCGGCGCGAGCATCCTCCCCGCGGTGGAGCACCTCAGCCACACGGCGCTCGTCTGGCGCAGCTTTACGCATTGGATCGGCGGCATGGGCGTGCTGGTCTTTCTGCTGGCCGTGCTGCCGATGGTCGGCGGCACGAACATGCAGCTGATGAAGGCGGAGAGCCCCGGCCCGTCCGTGAGCAAGCTGGTGCCGCGCGTGCGCTATACGGCGCAGATCCTTTACCGGCTGTACATCGTGCTGACGGTGCTGCAGTTTGTGCTGCTGCTGTTTGGCGGGATGAGCCCGTTTGAGGCGATGTGTACGGCGTTTGGCACGGCGGGCACGGGCGGCTTTGGCATTATGAATGATTCGATGGTCAGATACTCGCCCTACATCCAGTGGGTGACGACGATCTTCATGATCATATTTGGCGTGAATTTCAATGTCTATTTCCTGATCCTGATGGGCAAGTTTCGCCAGGCGGGCCGGTGCGAGGAGATGCGCTGGTATCTGGGGATCATCGCCGTCGCGTCGCTTCTGATCTTTGTGAATATTTACGATGCGGCCGTCAGCGCGGAGGCGAATCTGCGCGCCTCGGTCTTCCAGGTCGCGTCGATCATCACGACGACGGGCTTTGCGACGGTGAACTTCGCCCAGTGGCCTACGTTCTCGCGCGTGATCCTGCTGATCCTGATGTTCATGGGCGCGTGCGCGGGCAGCACGGGCGGCGGCTTCAAGGTTTCCCGCTTTATGATTGCCAGCAAGGCGATGACCAAATACCTGCGCTCCTTCCTGCATCCCCGCGCGATCAACAAGATCCGCTTTGAGGAAAAGGACGTGGATGATGAAACGCTGCGCTCGGTGCTCATCTACTTTTTCACGCTGATCGCGATTTATGTGATCTCCACGCTGCTGGTTTCTCTGGAGAACAATGACCTGGTGACCACGATCTCTTCCACGCTGGCTACGCTCAGCAACGTCGGACCGGCGCTTGGCAAGGCGGGGCCGATGAGCAACTTTGCGGCCTTCAGCCCGTTCTCCAAGGCCGTGATGATCTTTGACATGCTGGCCGGACGTCTGGAGCTCTTCCCGCTGCTGATGCTGCTGTATCCTCCGCTGTGGAAGGAGACCGTTCAGGAAGCGCGCAGGCGCAAGCGCCGCCGTGAAGCGCTGAGCGGTACGCGCGGCTGATCCGCGGATGAAAGGAGAAGACACATGAAAACGATCAAATGGGGCATCCTCTCGACGGGCACGATCGCCCATAACTTTGCCAAAACCGTGCGGCAGATGCCGGATGAGATGGAGCTTTACGCCGTTGCGTCCCGAAGCGCCGGGAGCGCCGAGGCGTTTGGCGAGGCATATGGGATTCCCAAGCGGTACGGCAGCTATGAGGCGCTGGCCGCCGATGACCAGGTGGATATCGTCTACGTCGGCACGCCGCACAGCCGCCACTATGAGGATATGAAGCTGCTCATCGGCGCGGGCAAGCACGTTCTGTGCGAGAAGAGCTTTACCACCGACGCGGCGCAGGCGGATGAAATCTTCCGCCTGGCGGGGGAGAAGGGCGTCTTCGTCATGGAGGGCTTCTGGACGAAGTTTATCCCGGTCTACCGCGACGTGGAGCGCATTTTGGCGGAAGGAACTATCGGCGAGGTGCGGATGGTCACCGCGCAGTACGGATACACCACGGGCCGTCAGGCGCGCAAGTTCGATGCGCAGCTGGCGGGCGGCACGCTGCTGGATATCGGCGTATATGCGATCGGCTTCGCGTGCATGGTGCTGGGATATAAATTTGACAGCGTGCTCAGCCAGCTGGTGATGAACGACGCGGGAACCGATGCCACGGACGCCGTCACGCTGCGCAGCGGCAGCGCCATCGCACAGATCACCTGCGCCATCGGCGCGAACATGCCCACGCACGCGGCTATCTACGGCACGCTGGGGCACATCGATATCCCCGAGTTCAAGAATCCGGAGCGCGTGACGCTCGCCGTGGATGGCCGGGACCCCGTTGTTCTCTCGCATCCGTTCGAGGTCAACGGCTTTGAGTACGAAATCCGCGAGGCCATGGACTGTGTGCGCGCGGGCAGGCTGCAAAGCGAGCGCATGAGCGCCGGGCATTCCGTGGACGTGATGCGGATTATGGACGAGGTACGCAGACAGAACGGCCTGAAATTCCCATTTGAGGCATGATTACGGACGAGACGAGGCGCTGCCTGGCTTTTTAGGGAGCGTGACGATTATGGGGGACGTTTCCGCGGCGCGGGAACGTCCCTTTTGTGATTTGAGCAGGATGCGGACGGCGGCAAATATATGCTTGACACAGAGCGCAAAGTTCGGTATACTGAATTCAGATTAAGACTTATTCTTAAAAATGGAGGCTGTCATGACCAGACAGAGAGAGGAGATTTTCGGCACAATCATGGGGCAGTCGCGCCATATGACCGCAGAGGAGATTTACGATGCGGTGCGCCTGCGGATGCCGGGCATCGCGCGGGCGACCGTGTATCGCAATCTGGGGCTGATGGAGCGCGACGGGCAGGTGCGCCGCGTCAGAATCGCGGGCGCGCCGGATCGATTCGACCGGACGCTCACACCGCACGAGCACATCATCTGTCCGCGCTGCGGCGCGCTGGAGGATATGCCCGCGCCCTGGCTGCGCGGGCGGCTCGAGCAGGAGCTCGGCCGGCCTGTGGAGGAGATCGAGCTGAACGTCCGCGCGCTGTGCAGCTGCTGCGCGCGGCAGACACAATGACAAACGCGAAGGGCCATGCGTCCACGGCCTGAGAAGCACGTCAATGATGAAGGGAGAACATACCATGGATCACAGCATTTTCCGCAGCATGACATACGGTGTTTACATCACCACGAGCGTCGACGGCGGCCGGCCCGTCGGCTGCATCACCAACAGCAACACGCAGATCACGTCTTCCCCGGCCACGGTGAGCGTGAGCGTCAATCACGACAACTACACGAATGCCTGCATTGAAAAGAGCGGGATGTTTGCCTATACCATCCTCAGCGTGGAATCCGATCCGTCGCTGATCGGCCGCTTTGGCTTTGCGTCCAGCCGGGATACCGATAAGTTCGGTGGGCTTGACGTCGAGTGGGTCGAGGGCGTGCCCGCGGTGAAAGCGGGCTGCGGCTATGTCGTATGCCGGGTGATCGGGAAGATGGAGACGAGCACGCATACCGTGTTCCTCGGCGAGGTTGTGGAGGCGAAGGCGCTTTCCCCGGAGATCGCGATGAGCTACAGCTATTATCATCAGGTCATCCGCGGAAAGAGTCCCAAAAACGCGCCGACCTATATCGCGGAGGAAGAGCCGAAGGCCGAAGGTGCGAAAAAGCGCTATCAGTGCCAAATCTGCGGCCATATTTACGAGGGAGATGCGCTGCCGGAGGATTACGTCTGTCCGCTTTGCAAGCACGGCGCGCAGGATTTTAAGCTTGTTTCCGAATCGTAATGCTTCGGCGGCCCAGGCGAGGGGATCACTCCCCGAGACGGGCATGGTTTAAAAAGGAGGATAAAGCTTGACGGGTTGGACTTTCCTGGGGGTGCTGATCCCATTTCTTGGTACGACGCTGGGCGCGGCCTGCGTGCTTGTTCTGCGCGGCGGGCTCAGCGCGTGGGTGAATAAAGCGCTGCTGGGCTTTGCGTCCGGGGTGATGGTGGCGGCGTCCGTGTGGTCGCTGCTGATTCCGGCGATGGATCAATGCCAGGATATGGGAAGGCTGGCGTTTGCCCCGGCGGCGGGCGGCTTTCTGCTGGGCATCGTGTTCCTGCTGGTGCTCGACCGCCTGGTGCCGCACCTGCATATGGGCAGCGATGAGCCGGAGGGCATCCGTTCTCCGCTGGGACGCTCGGCTATGATGGTGCTGGCTGTGACGCTGCACAACATTCCCGAGGGCATGGCGGTGGGCGTGATGTTTGCCGGGCTCATCGCGGGAAATGGGGTGCTGACGCTCGCCAGCGCGCTGACGCTGTCGCTGGGCATCGCGATTCAGAACTTTCCGGAGGGCGCGATCATCTCCATGCCTCTTCGCAGTGAGGGCATGAGCAAGAAGCGCGCGTTCGCTTACGGCGCGCTGTCCGGCATCGTGGAGCCGATCGCCGCGGTGATCACGGTGATCCTTTCCGCTTATCTGACCCCCATTCTGCCGCTGATGCTCTCGTTTGCGGCGGGCGCGATGATCTATGTCGTCGTGGAGGAGCTCATTCCCGAATCCGCGACGGGTTCGCATTCCAATATCGGCACGATCGGGTTCGCCATTGGCTTTGCGCTGATGATGATGCTCGACGTCGCGCTCGGATGACTGCGCATGGACGTGGATACCATCAAGAAACGAGCCGCACGGCGGCCGGATCGGAGGAATCGATTTGCAATACCTGGTGACCTTTCTGGAGGGGATGATCACATTCATTTCGCCCTGCGTGCTGCCGATGATCCCCGTGTACGTGCTTTATTTTACCGGCGGTGAGCAGGGCAGGCGTCAGGGCCGCACGCTGCTGCGCGCGCTGTGCTTTGTGGCGGGCTTTACGCTGCTGTTCATCGCGTTAGGCGTGTTTGCCGGAACGCTGGGCGCGCTCGTTTTGCGCTACCAGCGCGCTGTGAACGTGCTGTGCGGCCTTGTGATGATCGCCTTTGGGCTGCATTACGCGGGCTTCCTGCGCATGGGCTTCCTTGACAAGACGGTGAAGCCCGGCGTGCAGGTGCAGGCGAAGGGGTACGCCTCCTGCCTGCTGCTGGGCGCGGTATTCGCGGTGGGCTGGTCGCCGTGCACGGGTCCGTTCCTCGGCTCGGCGATGATGCTGGCCGCCGGACAGGGGCACGCGCTTTCCGGTATGGTGCTGCTGCTGTGCTATTCGCTGGGACTGGGCGTGCCGTTTGTGCTCTGCGCGCTGCTGATCGATCAGTTTAAAGGCGCGTTTGACTGGATCAAGCGTCATTACGGCATCATCAACCGTGTGTGCGGCGTGTTCCTGATCATCGTGGGCATCATGATGATGACGGGCTTGTTTGCACGGCTGTCGTCGATGCTGGCTTAAGGAGGAATAACGATGGAAGAGAGAAAGGCGAGCAAGGCCGGGCTTCTGGCGCTCATCGCGGTGCTGGTGATCGTCATTGCGGGCGCGGCGGTGCTCTACCCCCGCCTGTCGGAGCAGGTGAATGCGCAGCAGGCCGAAGCCGCGGATCAGGCGGATGACGCGCAGGCCGAGGACAGTGCCCAAACGATGCAGGAACCGGCGGACGTTGCGGATGATTTTACGGCGGACGCCCCTGCAGCGACGGAAGCGCCCGCTGCGGCGGGGCCTGTGCAGCGATATATGGCGACGGATTTTACCGTCTACGATGCGGACGGGCAGGCGGTCAGGCTCAGCGATATGCGCGGCAAGCCGGTCGTCGTCAATTTCTTTGCCAGCTGGTGCGGGCCGTGCAAGATGGAGATGCCGTACTTTGAGGAATGCTACAAGGAGTACGGCGATCAGGTGATATTCATGATGGTCGACCTCTGCGGATATGACAACGACACGCGCGAGGCGGCCGACGAGATGGTGGCGGCGGGCGGCTATACGTTCCCCGTGTATTATGACACGGATGGGAGCGCGATGATGGCGTATGCGATCCGCAGCATGCCGACGACGATTTTTGTATCGGCGGACGGCGAGCTCAAGGGCAGACAGACCGGCGCGATGAACGAGGCGACGCTCCGCGCGACCGTGGAGAAGATGGCTGCCGAACAGTAAAAAAACCGTTTATATGGACGGGACTGTCAGGATAAAAATTCCGGTATTCTGAAAAAAACTAAGCATTCTGCGCCCGAAGGCTTTCCACGGGCGAAAGGAAGGCCCTTCGGGGACGTTGGGGGACTGGAGTTCGCCGCCTATGACGGATCAGGGCGGGGGGACGTCGGGAAGAGCGCTGCTTTCGGCCTGCGGCCGGCACGCCTGCCCGGTGGACGCAAGGAGCGCTGAAGGCGCGGCCATGCGAGCTCCCCGGATGGAGCCCCAAGCTCTTGAAGGACTTGATTTGCTTAGATTTTTGCTTTCTTGGAATGTCCGGAATGATCCTGATCGTCCTTTTTTCGCGCATCACGGAAGAAAAGGAGCGCGAAAAATTTTTTATTTCCTTTAAAATAACATCAAAAATATATGGTTTCCTGCGTCTAATGTATATAGACATTTTAATCTGTCAAAGAGGAGGCTGTATGGATGATGAAACGCATACTGTGTCTGGCTGCCCTGCTGCTCGTGCCCGCGCTGGCAAGCGCGGAGTATAGCTCGATTGCGGATATCCGCGATCAGGTGGAGGAAATGGGAAGGTGGCAAAAGACCTACGAGGCTCACGGGCGGACGATCGAGGTGGATATCCCGGTGATCGTGCCGGAGGCGGAGAGCATGCCGATTGTGGAGGTCAGCCCGTGGACGGGGCAGGAGGTTGTGGAAGCGAAGCAATTGCAGCTGTCCGAGGATCAGACGAACGCAGGGGCGTTTTGCTTTTTTGACGATTCCGCGATTCTCGCCCACCTGAATCAGGCTAATGAAGGAACGGCGCGAGTATCGATCCTCAAACCGGGTGGGGGTTCGGTGTACGACGCCTTCTTCCAAGTCTCTTATCGGGATCCGTTCGACCGGCGGATGGACGACTGGACATATTCCTCCAAGTGCTTTTATCCATATGAGATCAGCGCGGAGGATACATTCGCGCAGGATAATCCGCTTTCCCTGGCCGACGCGCAGGACGTGCTTGCAAGGCTTCTGGCGTACTATTATCCTGCTTCCGATGTCGCTTTTGAAGCAGAGCGCATCGAGATACGCGGACGGGTAACTCCGAAGAAAGGGGAGTATCCTTCGGGCACGTATAACCTGGATTTCAGGCAGATGGCAGAGGGAATCCCCATCTATCTGGATATCGGTAGCAAGGCGCTGACGACGGGTGAGGCAAAAATCAGCCTGGAGGTTTTTAAAAGATGCTTTCGGGTGGATTTAAGAAACAATCATTTTGAAATCATGGACAGCGCATCGTTTTCCTACAACGGAGTTTGGCTGAAAGAGACGGGCGTGCGGGAGGAGGATGTGCCCCTGGCATCCCTTGACACGGTGATCGGCGCCGTGGAAAAGGAAATTGAGGCGGGACGGGTTCGCAGTGTATATGCGCTGAGGCTGGGATACTGCTGCTATCTCAGCCCGGACTCGCCGGACGGCTACGAGCTTTACCCGGTTTGGCTGCTTGAATGCAGCCGCAATGAATCGGCGAAGCAGGAGATCATGGAGACGGCATGGGATGCGAAAGACTTCAGAGAGATGATCGCCTTTCAGTACGTGGTGATCAACGCGCAGAACTGCACGATTGCGCCCGAGTGGATCGACACGGACGAAGGGATGATGACTCCGACGATCATCACCTGGGAGGATGTGCGATGAAGAGGCCGGCGGCGGCGCTCTGCGGCTCGTGCCCGCGCTGACCGGAGCGGGGATTTCGCGTGTGAATGAGAAAAGCGCCCGTGCGCGCTTCCACTTCCGAAGCACTTCGCATGCCAAAGTATTTCTGTGCTCGCGCCCGGTTTTTCGCACAATTTCCTATCAGGTGAGAAAAGCGTGCGGCGGATCGGGAATGGCCGGTTATTCCCGATACGCCGTCATCGCGCGGAATCTGTTGGTGAGCTGGGTGTACAGGGCCTCGGCGTAGGGGGCTGGGGTCTGATCCTTGGGATAGGCCAGATAAAGCGGCGGGAGGAAGGCCTCCTGGCTCAGGTGGTAATGTGCGAGCTTTTGCATGCTGGCACTGTCGCACAGCAGGGAGATGAACGGGCTGAGCATCACGTGATCGCACGCGGCGCAGACGCGCTTGGCGGTTTCGATGTTGTCACAGCGCATGCTGATCTTGGGGGCGACGCCGCTTGAAGCGAGCAGCTCGTCAAAGCGGCGGCACATGCTCGTGCCCTCGCGCGGCAGGATAAAGCATTCGCCGGCCGCCTCGCGCAGGCCGACGGTCGAGCCGGAGGGGATGCGCTGGGCAAGGGCGGAGCGCCGGCCCGCAAGCAATACGATCTCCTCGGAAGCGATCTGCCTGTAGCAGAGCTGGGGCAGTTCGCGTTCGGTGGAGAGCAGCGCCGTATCCAGCTCACCGCGGATGAGCAGCTGCTCCAGCTGCGCGGCGGTGGCTTCCGTCACCTCCAGGCGCACGTCCGGGTAGACGGCGTAAAAGCCCTGAAGCACCTGCGGAAGGAGCTCGTCGGAGCGCACGAGCGTGAAGCCCAGGCGCAAAACGCCCTGGGCCTTCCCGTGCAGCAGGCTGATGGCCTCGCTAAGCTGGGTTTCGATTTGGAGCATCCGCCGTGCTGCCTGGGTGTAGAGCTCGCCCGCAGGGGTGAGTGTCAGCGGCGCTTTGCCGCGCACAAAGATGGGCTCGCCCAGCTGCGTTTCGATCTGGCGGACGGTTTGGGAGAGCGTCGGCTGGGTGATGAACAGCGCCTTTGCGGCGGCGGTGAAGCTGCCCTCGCGCACGATGGTCAGGATGAGCTGGGCGTGGCGGGTATTCATGGGCATCGCTCCTTGGCAAGAATCTTGCCCTTATTGTAGCCCAGGCGGGCGGGTTTGTCCATGGGAAATTGCCGGCGGA
>JAUNJB010000013.1:12072-17482 GCA_030535375.1 Clostridia bacterium
AATCATTATGATTACGATGGAGTAGCATGTACATCAATGCGGAGTAAATGCAAAGTAAAAATAACTGCAAGGGGGGATTTCCCCCTCTTGAAATAAAGAATTATGAGAGGAAGAAAAGCAGAATGAACCGGTTAAAAGTGGTCCTTATATTTATGTTGACATTTATAACATTCTACCATGAAGAATATTGTATTGCAGAGAAATATGTCGATATCTCTACGTTAAAGAAAGAAGCCACTGTGTCGTGGAGTGAACAATACACAGATAAATTTGGTCGACAAGTATTTGTAGATATTACTCCAATTATCGGCAAAATTGGACGAGTACCTATCATAATTGCAGAAAAGCCATTAGTTTCCGAAGACAATATTGCGAATGTATTCGATACAGCTTCGGCAAAGAAAGAGGAAAACGAAGCTGATACGGTATGGTACTATGAAAACAAAGTAACTAATGAACAAATTCAAGCCTCCATATCTAAGGGAGTTAAAAACCGGTTGTATATCCTTACTGGTTATAAGGATCGAAAGAATTCAACTACTCCAATAGTAGAAGTTAATGAGGAATACTACTATTGCTCAAACGAAGTTGATATAGAAAAAGAGTATCTAGGCGAAAGTACTATGAGTGTTAAAGAATGCCTTGATGCTGTCCTTCCTCAAATATCAGCATATTATCCAGACTGCAATTTAGATTTTGAGTTAATATGGTTAGATGTAGTGAAGAACTCAAATCCAAACTATAGATGTATCCTCCGGCAAAGAATTGGGGGAATTCCCATTTTAATGGGCGCGGGAGATCCTGTACGGCACATCAGACAAACTTTGGATTTCGAGCCTCCAGAGTGCTGGCGTATGATAGAAACATATAGATGGGGCGATTTTTTCAGGCCACAATGGGAATTAAACTTTTCTTTAGATAATCACTTTAGCTTTTGGGCAGCGCTTTTGAAGGAAAAAGAAGAAATCATTGATGACGTCCCACTATGCAGTATGGATAAGGTGATTAATAGCATTGAAGAACGTATTAAGGCAGGATATATACGGAATATTTATGCACTTCGGTTCGGATATTGCTGCTATCTATATAACAATGACGAGATCGTATTATACCCCGTATGGGATGTGGAATGCACATATATTTATAATCCTAAAGAAGGCGAAGAATATCTCCGAAAAGCAAACGATGTCCCTTATACAAACGAGTTGAATTATCATACAATGATTATTAACGCACAGACTGGCGAATTTATGGATCCCCTTGAGTTAAAAGATCGTCTTCTCGATTGTCCAGAGATCATTACATGGGAAGATATTCATTCCTAGTCTACTAACTCTTTTGTGAAAATATTGTCCAAAAATTTTCAATCCAGAAGATGTGCAATCATAGCGCTTTCCAAGGTTAGATATGTGAATCCATGAATATCGAAAATGAAACCATTCTCCTGTTATTACCGGGGGTTGGAATACAACTGACATGGGGGATTCCAATGGGCTGCGAGAAATGTGGATATGAAAACAATCCTTGCAAACAAAGCTGGGCAGGCTCCTATCGCTGTAATGCGATGGTGTTCACAAGGATTGCTAGTAGTATACCACAACACAATTTACGTGTTCCAATATTAGAGCATTCAATATGCTGCTACATTATATGAAATTCAGTGCTATTCTGAGAAAGAGTTGAGAGGAGATGAACACTCATGAAACGTATAGTATCCGTCTTAATAATGTATATTCTTATAATTTATTATTCTGAATGCTGTGCAGTGGAAAAATTGCAAGTTCAAGAAGTATACAATCAAGTTGAAGCACTTGGTAAGTGGTGTACTGTATTAACAGATGCCTATGGGCGAAAAATAAATATAGATGCAGATATTATCATGCCAAATATAGAATTAATGCCCATTATTTCTGCTTCAGTTTACGAAAATATCGGATGTGAAGAACTGATCATCGAGAAAAATGGAAAAATCGAAGAAACTACGGACAAATTTGGAGTTAGGGACTATTTATTTGAATTCACTGATGAGCATCAGATATCTGTGTCTGGAGCAGTTGCAGAAAGAATATTTCGCGTTGCATATGGAGATGAGCCAGGCATTCTAAGTTTAAAAAGCAATGTGTTAAGCGGGGCAGAAAAGAAAGAATACCTTACTCCTGTACAATTAGATTTAGACGCTGGATATATTCAAGGAAATACCCTTACATTGCAAAGAGTTTTAGAAATAGCTGAATCTACCGCTCGCCTCTACTTTAGCCCTAATATCTGTTTTTCTTTATATGATGTTATTGTATACGATCATCCTCGAACACTCCAGTCAATTAACGATACAACCCTAGGTGAAGAAGTAAGTACTTTTCCAAGTGGATATTATATTTGTTCCATCCGTCAAAACATTCAGGGAATTCCTATTCTCTTGGGTGCAAATGAGCCTTATCATTATTTAGACTTAAAAGCTTCGAAAAAACCCACGCGTCCGCGCCCCTGGTCCTTATCTTCCAAATCTCCTATTAATACAATACGAATTATCAGTGATAGAGGATATAGACTTCTATTTGTTCCAATAAAGGAAGAACGAATTATCGAAACAGATGTGCCACTCTGTCCCGTTGACAACGTAATTGATTCTGTGTCTAATCTTGTTTGCGAGGGATACATACGCGATGTATATGCATTAAGGCTAGGTTATGCTTGCTTTTACTCAATAGATGAAACGGCAACGAACGAATTCTGCCTATATCCAGTATGGGAAGTGGATTGTGAGTATACAATAGATCCTTCCGAAGAACTCACAATTCATCAATCTCATCGTGAGTGGTATGAATCGCCTATTTCCGAAGGGAAAAACTATCGACGACTAATCGTAAATGCGCAGACTGGAAGCCTGGAGAATCCGAAGGACATAAACAGTAACAGCTATGATTGTCCTTCAATGATTCTATGGTAATTCTCGATGCAAAACGGCTAATAATCAGATTGACCTGATCACACGGAAATTGCCGCCCACGGGAGGAAAGGGGATTGAGCGCGCCCTGTTTGAGGTGTATAATGGATACGTTGGGATAAAACGTCATTCACTCAAAGACATGGAAACGGAGAATGCATATGAACGTCGTGGAAAGATTGGGCGCATTTCGTGCGCGTATGGAAAAAGAGCGGATCGCCGCGGTGATTGTGCCGACGGCGGACGCGCATGCGTCGGAATATCTCGCGGATCACTTTAAAACCCGCCAGTGGCTGTGCGGATTCACGGGCTCCGCGGGCACGCTGGTGGTGGGCAGGGCGGAGGCGGCGCTGTTCACCGACGGCCGTTACTTCATCCAGGCGGAGCGCCAGCTCGCGGGCAGCGGCGTGACGCTCATGCGGATGGGCACGGCGGGCACGCCGTCTGTGGAGGCATATGTGAGCGGGCTGTGCGCCGCGGGCGAGACGGTGGGCGTCGATTTCTCCGTCATCAGCGCGCAGTATGCGCAGGAGCTGGAGGCGGAGCTTGCCGGGGGCGGCATTGCGCTGCGCGATACGGGCGACTGGTTTGCCGGGCTGTGGACGGACCGGCCGCCGATGCCGCAGGCGAAGGCATTCGTGCTGGAGGAGGCTTACGCAGGGCGAAGCGTGGAAAGCAAGCTGGCGCAGATTCGCGCGGCGATGCGTGAGGCGGGCGCGCGCGTGCATGTGAGCAATGTGCTCGACGAGATCGCGTGGACGCTTAATGTGCGCGGCGGCGACGTGCTGAACACGCCCGTCGTGATGAGCTACCTGATGATCGGCGAGGCGGATGCGACATGGTTTGTGGACGCGGGCAAGGTGGATGAGACGGTCGCCTCGGCGCTGGCTGCGGCGGGCGTCACCCTGCGCGGATACGATGAAATCGACGCAGCGCTTGCGGCTATTGAGCCGGGGACGCCCGTGATGATCGATAAGCGCAGGCTGACGGCGCGCCTGTGCGCGGCGATGGCGCAGGCCACGGCCGTGCAGCACGAGAATCCGGCTTTCCGCATCAAGGCGATTAAAAATGACGTGGAGCTTGCCAATCTGCGCGCGGCGCACATCAAGGACGGCCTGGCCGTGACACGGCTGATGTACTGGCTCAAGCAGAATGTCGGAAAGCTTCCGATGACGGAGATCAGCGTCAGCGATTACCTGCTTAAACTGCGCCGGGAGCAGACGCATTTCATCTCGCCGAGCTTTGATACGATCTGTGCCTATCGGGCCAACGCCGCGATGATGCACTACAAGGCCACGCCGGAATCCGATGCGGCCGTTGAGGCGAGCGATCTGCTGCTGATCGACTCCGGTGCGCAGTATCTGGAGGGAACGACGGACATCACCCGCACCTTTGCGCTGGGCGAGGTGCAGCAGGAGCAGAAGATGCACTTCACGGCCGTGCTGTGCAGCATGCTGAACCTGGCAAACGCCAAATTCCTTTACGGCTGCACGGGTATCGGCCTGGATATCCTCGCCCGCGGCCCGATCTGGGACATGGGCATCGACTATCGCTGCGGAACCGGGCACGGTGTGGGCTATCTGCTCAGCGTGCACGAGGGGCCCAACAGCTTCCGCTGGTATAAGTCCGCGACGCGCAATGAGGATACCGTGCTGGAGGCGGGCATGGTCACCACCGATGAGCCGGGCGTGTATATTGAGGGCAGCCACGGCATCCGCACGGAGAACGAGCTCGTCTGCCATAAGCTGGAGGAGAACGAGTACGGCCAGTTCATGGGCTTTGAGGTGATCACCTGCGCGCCCATCGATTTGGACGCGGTGATTCCCGAGCAGATGACGGCCCGGCAGCGCGGCTGGCTCAACGATTATCATGTGTTTGTGCGGGAGACGCTTTTGCCGCTTCTTGAAGCGCAGGAGGAAAAGGATTGGCTCGTCCATGCGACGCGGGCGATCTGACGATGACCCAATAAGGATGCGGCCAGGATGCGCGGCGGGATGAACCTGCCGCGCTTTTTTGCTTTATAGGAAATTGCGCGAAAACCGGGTGTGTTCGTATTAATCAGGTGATTTGCAGCGATTTTGGAAGTGGGAGTGGCCACTGGCCGCCAGGAAATTGCGCGAAAAACCGGGCAGCGAGCACAGAAACACTTTGGAGTGAGAAGCGCTTCGGAAGTGGGGCGCGCACGGCGCGCCGACTAATAGGAAATTGCGCGAAAAACCGGGCAGCGAGCACAGAAACACTTTGGAGTGAGAAGCGCTTCGGAAGTGGAGCGCGCACGGCGCGCCGGCTAATAGGAAATTGCGCGAAAAACCGGACAGCGAGCACAGAAATAGTTTGGTGTGAGAAGCGCTTCGGAAGTGGGGCGCACACGGCGCGCCGGCTAATAGAAATTGCGCGAAAAACCGGACAGTGAGCACAGAAACACTTTGGAGTGAGAAGCGCTTCGGAAGTGGAGCGCGCACGGCG
>JAUNJB010000013.1:17582-32916 GCA_030535375.1 Clostridia bacterium
GAGCACAGAAACACTTTGGAGTGAGAAGCGCTTCGGAAGTGGAGCGCGCACGGCGCGCCGACTAATAGGAAATTGCGCGAAAACCGGACAGCGAGCACAGAAACACTTTGGAATGAGAAGCGCTTCGGAAGTGGGAGCGCGCACGGCGCGCTTATTTAAAGAAATCCTGCCATCTTGCTGAAACCCTAGCTTTTTTCCCCGTCATCCTGTATAATAGAAGCAGACCTAACTGCGCCGGGAGGGCACAGCGGTACTTCCAGAGCGCGGTATTTTCCGCGCGAAATTGAATGGAGGAAATAGATTATGAAGCTTATCGTTGCGATTGTGCAGGATGAGGACGCGGGGCGTCTGGTATCCGCACTGATGGATAAAGGATTCGGCGTGACCAAGCTGGCGACCACGGGCGGTTTTCTGCGCGCGGGCAATACCACGCTGATCAGCGGCGTGGAGGATGAAAAGCTGAACGACGCGCTGGGCATCATCGAAAAGATCTGCAAGAGCCGTGAGCAGATCACCGCGTCGACCACGCCCATGGGCGGCGGCGCGGGCGGCGTCTACGTGCCGTATCCGATCCGCGTGACCGTCGGCGGCGCGACGGTGTTTGTGCTGGAGGTCAGCCAGTTCCTGAAGGTGTGATATGCCCGCGTTCGAGGATTTCAGCGGGCAGTCCGCGCATATCGCGCAGCTGCGCAGCGACTTTGCGGGGCATACCTTTGTCCACGCCTATCTGTTCGCCGGGCCGCGCGGGACGGGGAAGAAGTCCGTCGCCAGACTGTGCGCGATGGCGGCGGTTTGCCGCGGGGAGCATAAACCCTGCGGAACATGCGGCCCGTGCAGGCGCATCCTGAGCGGCACGCATCCCGATATGCACACCGTCGCGCCCGAAAAGGGCAGGCAGACCATCGGCGTGGGCGTGCTGCGCGAGATGCTGGAGGAGGTCGGCGTCAAGTCCTTTGAGGACGGAACGAAGGTGCTCCTCTTCCCGGAGGCGGAGAAGATGACGCCCGCCGCGCAGAACTGCCTGCTCAAAACGCTGGAGGAGCCGCCGCAGGATACGGTGTTTTTTCTGATCACCGATCAGCCGGGAGCGCTGCTGCCCACCATCGTCTCGCGCTGCCGCGTGGTGCGCTTCCATCCGCTCAGCGTGGAGGATGCGCAGAAGCGGCTGGTCGCGCTCGGGCAGACGCCGGAGGCGGCAAAAAAGAAGGCGCGCATGGCCGAGGGATGCGTCGGTCAGGCGCTTGAAATCGACGAAGAACGGCTGTCCCTGCTCTTGACGCTGACACGGGATGTGTTTTCCGTGCACCACGCGGGCGACGTGCTCGCGGTGGTCAATGCGTATAAGGACGACAGGGAGCGCCAGAAACAGATCATGGACGTGCTCGAGAGCGCGGTGAGGGACATCATGCTCGCGCAGGCGGGCAAGACGCCGCTTTCCGGCGCGGGCTATGCGCCGCAGGCGGAGGCGTTTGCGCGCGCGGTGCCGCTTTCCGGCGGGCTCGCGCTGGCACAGACGGTCACGCGCGCGCGGATGATGCTTGCCAGCAATGTGGCGTTTGCCTCCGCGTTTGAGAGCGTCCTGTTGAAAATATCGGAGGAGTATGCCCAATGGCCATGGTAATCAGGGTGCGCTTCAAGCGCGCCAGCAAGCTATATGACTTTGACCCCAATGGGCTTGACCTGCACAACGGCACCAAGGTGATCACGGAGACCGCGCGCGGCGTGGAGCTGGGCGAGTGCATGTCAGGCATTATGGAGATACCGGATGAGCGCGTGGTGTCGCCGCTCAAGCCGATTCTGCGCATCGCGACGGAGCAGGATCTGGCGATCCAGCGGCGCAACGAACAGAGCGAGAAGGAAGCGTTTGACATCGCCATCGACCGCATTGCGGAACACAAGCTGGAGATGAAGCTGGTCGATGTGGAATATGCGTTTGACCACTCGAAGATCATCTTCTATTTCACCGCCAACGGGCGCGTGGACTTCCGCATGCTGGTGAAGAACCTGGCGAGCATCTTCAAGACGCGCATCGAGCTGCGCCAGATCGGCGTGCGCGACGAGGCGAAGATGCTGGGCGGCATCGGCCCGTGCGGGCGGCCGATTTGCTGCCGCTCCTTCCTGGGCGACTTTACGCCCGTGTCCATCAAGATGGCGAAGGAGCAGAACCTTTCGCTCAACCCGACGAAGATTTCCGGCCTGTGCGACAGGCTGATGTGCTGCCTCAAGTATGAGCAGGATCAGTATGAGGTGACGCGCAAACGCATGCCGCGCGTCGGACGCGAGATCATCACGCCGGACGGCGTGGGTACCATCAACGCGATCAACGTGCTCAATGAGACGGTGCGCGTGCGCATCGCCGTGGGCGATTCGTTCGAGCTGAGGGAGTATCCCATCGACGACTGCCAGCGTCCGAATCAGGAAGCGTCCGCGCCGCAGGGCGGCGAACGCGCAAAGAACCCGGACCGTGAGGAGAAGCCGCCGCGCGCGGACAAGGGCGAGCGCGGCAAGGGCAGGGAGCGGGGCGAGAGACCGGAACGCGGCGAAAAACCGGAGCGTGGTGAAAAACCGGAACGCGGCGAGCGTCCGGGTAAGCGCGGGGCGGACAAGCGTCAGGCGCCCGCGCAGAGGGCGGAGACCACAGAGCCTGCCGCGGCTGTGCCCGGGGAGGCGCAGGCGCCCGCCCATGATCCGGAGACATCCGTCCCAGAGATATCTGTCCCGAAGACATCCGTTCCGGAGGAGACTGCCGCGGACATCGAAGTGATGGAGGATGTGCTTGAGATTTGCGAGGAGAGCAGCCTGGAGGATTTGCTGTGAACCGCACGACTGTCGAATCTTGATGGAAAATAGTGAAATCACCTTGCATTTATACCCCTAGCGTGCTAAAATGAAGCGGGTGAATTCCTATAAGAACATCGGGAGGTGAACATAATGGCTTATCAGATTAATGACGATTGCATCTCTTGCGGCGTCTGCGCCGGCAACTGCCCGGTGAGCGCGATCAGCGAGGGTGACGGCAAGTACGTGGTGGATGCGGATACCTGCATCGATTGCGGCGCGTGCGCGGAGAATTGCCCGGTGGGCGCTCCTGCTCAGGCCTGATTCTTTTGACCTGCGGATGCATTCGGATTTCCGGGTGCATCCTTTTTTTGATCCGGTGAAAACCATGCTGCGCTATGGATGAGGAGGTGAAACGGATGGGCAAAAAGAGAAGACGACGCGGCGTATCGGTGGGCACGATTGTGATGCTGCTGCTCACAGCGCTGGTCATCGCGGGCTGCGCCTTTTTCCTGACGGCGATTGCCGGAGAGGATTTGTACGCCAAGACCGGTGAGCTATTCCGCTCGCTGACGGAGCAGGGCGTATTTGCGCCGCATTCAAGCGGCGAGCCCCAAACCGACGAACCCGAACAGGAGGACAGCGTGCCGGTGGCCAGCCAGGAGCAGCCTACGGCAATCGCGCCGTCGCCCACGCCCGTGCCCGCGGCCAGCACATTTACGCTGGCCGCGGCGGGCACCGTCTACGCGCCCAAGGTCGTGCGCCAGGGCGCGGAGGAGGAGACGGATCACTACGATTTTGCGCCTGTGTTTGCCGGATTGGGCACGGCGCTCAGCGAGGCGGATCTCGCTGTCGCCACGCTGGAGACGACGACGGCGGGCAAGGAGGCCGGATATGGCAATTACAACACCCCCGCGCAGATCCTCGACGCGCTGCGCGATGCGGGTGTTGATCTGATTGCGCTGGCGACGGAGCGTGCGCTTGAAAAGGGATACGAGGGGCTGGATCTCACCGTCAGTGAGCTGACCGCGCGCGGCCTGGCCTATGCGGGCGTGAATCCGGATGGCGGCGGTGTTTCCGCGACGATGATGAGCGTGGGCGGTGTGCAGGTGGCCGTGCTCTCCTATACCTATGGACTGAGCGACGAGGGGCGCGAGAAGACGCGGGAGGACAGCCAGGGCGTGCTGGCGATGCTGGAAACGGAGCGCGTGGTGAGCGACATTACGAAGGCCCGCGTGGACGGCGCCAACGTGGTCATTGTGCTGCCGCATTGGGGGACGAAGAACAAGACCGAAACGCCGGAGAATATCCGCACGATGGCGCGCGCGATGGCCGAGGCCGGCGCGGACATCATTCTGGGCACGCATCCCAACGTGGTACAGGGCGTGGAGCGCCTGAGCGTCGCGCGATCGGACGGGCTCACCTATGAGGCGGTGGTCTGCTACTCGCTGGGCTGCCTGCTCACCGACGCGCGCACGGAGGAAAACACAGCGGGCATGATCGCGCATCTGAGCGTCACCTATGATCCGGTTACGCGGCGCGCGTCGCTGGGGGAGCTCGCCTATACGCCGGTGTATATCGCCCGCCAGCGGGAGGGCAGCGCAAGCGTCTACCGGGTGGTCGATGCGCAGAACGCGCAGGCATTGTCCGCGCTGGAAGAGGGCGAACAGGAGGCCGCGCGCCGGGCGGCGGAGATAGTTCGCGAGGCCGTCGGGCAAAGTGAGCAGGAGGAACAGGGATGAACCGAAAACGCATCGCGGATTATGGCATCCGCGTGGGCAATATGGAGCGCGGGGCGCTCAACAAGATCACCGACGTGCCGGGTGTGCGCGTGGGCCATGCGACGATATCGGACGCGGCACACCACACCGGCGTGACGGTGATTTTGCCGTGTGAGGACAACATGTTTGCCAGAAAGCTCACGGCGGCTTCGTTTGTGCTCAATGGCTTCGGCAAGACGCAGGGGCTTGTGCAGGTGGATGAGCTGGGCACGCTGGAGACGCCCATCGCGCTGACCAATACGCTGAATGTGGGCAAGGTGCATGATGCGCTGGTGAGCTGGATGGCGGAGCGCTGCGCGCGTGACCGCGTGCAGATGCATTCCATCAATCCCGTTGTCGGAGAGTGCAACGACGCGCTGCTCAATGCCATCGAAGACAGGCCCGTTTGCGCTGCGCATGTGAGGCAGGCGCTTGAGGAGGCCTGCGCGGACTTTGACGAGGGCGACGTTGGCGCGGGAGCGGGCACGGTTTGCCACGGGCTCAAGGGCGGCATCGGTTCGGCTTCGAGGCTGCTGTCCGTCGCAGGGAAGACGTACACACTGGGCGTGCTGGTGCAGAGCAACCACGGCTGCCTGGAGGAGCTGACCGTCTGCGGACGCAGGCTGGGCGAGGAGATCATCGCCCAAAGGCGGATGCGGCCCGCGCCGGAGCCCAACGACCGGGGCTCCATCATGATGATCGTCGCGACGGATCTGCCCGTCAGCGACAGGCAGCTGCGGCGGATCATCAAGCGATGCTCGGTCGGATTGGCGCGCTGCGGCTCCTACTTTGGGCATGGCAGCGGCGACGTGATGATCGGATTCACCACGGCCAACCGCGTGCCGCATGGGGGCATGCATCGCGTGATCACGCAGCAGATGCTCACCGAGCACACGCTTGAATTCGCGTTTCGCGCTGTGGCGGAGGCGACGCAGGAGGCTGTGCTCAACTCGCTGTGCTGCGCGGACGACGTATGCGCGGCGAATGGAACGGTTTACGAGGGAATCGGCAGATATCTGGGCGGGTTTGGGCGATGCGGATTGCGATGATCGGGCATAAGCGTGTGCCCTCGCGCGAGGGCGGCGTGGAGGTGGTCGTCTGGGAGCTGGCGGTGCGGATGGCGGCGCTCGGCCATCAGGTGGACTGCTACAATCGCCGGGAGCCGGGTGCGCCGGCGTCGCCCGAGATATGCGAAGGGGTGCGGCTGATCGACGTGCCCGCGCCGGGACGGATCTCGCTCAATGCCTTTGTCTATGCGGCGCTGGCGGTGATCCGCGCGGCCTCCCGCGGCTATGACGTGATCCACATCCATGCGGCAGGGCCGGGCGCGATGGCGTTTCTGCCCAGGCTGCTGGGCATTCCCGTGGTGGTGACGATTCACGGGCTCGATTGGCGGCGGGAGAAGTGGGGCGGATTGGCGCGTCGCTATCTTATTTTCGCGGAACGGACGGCGGTTCGCTGCGCGGATGCCGTGATTGTGCTGTGCGAAAGCCACCGGCGTTATATGCGCGAGCGGTATGGGCGGGAGGCCGTGCGCATTCCCAATGGCGTGACGGCGGTGCAGAATCGTTCGCCGCGGGAGATCGAGCGGCGCTGGGGGCTGCACGGCGGGGACTACATCCTGTTTGTGGGCAGGCTGGTGCCGGAAAAGCGAGTGCAGGATCTCATCCGCGCTTACGGCGGGATGCGGACGCCGAAGCGGCTGGTGATCACCGGACGGATCGCCGGCGCGTATGCGCGGGAGATCGCCCGCATGGCGCGGGAGGATGAGCGCATTGTGATGGCGGATTTTGTGAGCGGCGAGGTGCTGTCCGAGCTGCTTTGCAACTGCGCTCTGTACGTGCTGCCCAGCAGTGTGGAGGGCATGGCGCTCAGCCTGCTGGAGGCGATGAGCTGCGGTGTGCGCTGCCTGGTGAGCGACATTCCGGAAAACGTGGAGGCAGGCGCGGGATTTGTCAAAGCATTTGAGCAGGGAGACGCGGATGCGCTTCGAACGCAGATGTGCGCATGGCTCGCAGAGCCATGGACAAGAGAAAAAGCGTCCCGTCAGGCGCGCTCCGTGAGGGAGCGGCACAGCTGGGACGCTGTGGTGATAAGGACGCTGGAAGTCTATGAGGAGGCTGTGCGGCGCCGCACAGCCTCCTCGTGAGAATTATTTGTCTGTCTCCGCTTCGGCGATTTCTTCCGGCTGATTCAGATAGGCATCGGCGCGGGAGGCCTCGGACGGTGTTGCGATATCCGCGTCATCCCAATCGGGCGCTGCGGATGGAGATTCGGTATTCGCGGGCTCGGGCGTGTCGCTCGGCTCAGGTGTCTCCGTGGGCTGCGGCGTGGGAAGCACGGCCACATCGTCGATGGAGGATGTGATCTCGGGCAGCGGCGTCACGGTCGGCTGGATGAGCTGCTCGGGGGCCTCGGTGGCCTGCGCATCGCCGTTCAGGTGGTGACCGTCTTCCAGGATGCAGTTGTTGACGCGCGTGTGGGAAGCGGCGGAATCACCCACCAGCAGCAGAGAGGTGCCGGGCTGCGCGTCGGCCCCGACGGCATCCCCGCCGGTGAACGAGCCGGAGAGGTTGAATGAGGACGCGCCCTCCACATTCATCAGCATGAGCGCGGAACCGCCGTAGGATTCGCCCTGTCCGCCCTTCACATCGCCGCTGATGCCCACGCTGACCACATCGGTTGCGGAGACGAGCTGAATGCCGTCGCCGCCGACATAACCGTCGCCGCCCGTCAGCGTGCCGGCCACGGTGACAAAGGCATTGCCGCTCAGGCCGTATAGATTGAGCGCATGACCGCCCATGGATGTGCCGTCCCCGCCGCGGATGGTGCCGGAGATCATCACCGTACCGGCATCGCCCAGGGGCGAGATGATCATGCCCGCGCCGCCGGTGGAGCCGTCTCCGCCGCGCACGCTGCCCTCGATGCTGCCATAGAATTCGCCGCCCTGATGGCTGATGGATACGCCGGTGGAGCTTGAGCCGCCGAGCACGTCGCTGTTGCGGTCGACGATCAGCGTGCCGTTTCCGGAAAATGCCAGGCCGCTCTGGCCCGGCGCGCCGCTGATGGCGACACCTGCGGCAACCTCCACAAACGAGGTGCCCTCCACGACGAGGGAATCCTCCAGATTGACGTTGGAAAAGGTTACGGACGCGTCGCGCAGATGCAGGCCGCGGATGGTCGCGGATTCTCCGGGCGCGGAGGAGATGCGCACGGAGGCGGAAATGCTCAGCACATCATCGTCCCCGGCGGAAAAGTCGCCCGCGACAAGCAGCACATCCCCATCGTTTGCCTGAGAGGCCAGGGTGCGCAGTTCGTCATAGGAGAGCGCGGGGCCCAGCGTCGCCGCAGAGGCGGGCGGAATGGGGATCAGCAGGAGGATGAGCGCGAGAGCCCATACTCGGAATCGCTTCATAGATGATTGACTCCCTTCAAAAAAACCGAAGCAGGGACGCGAATCGTCCCAATGAACGGCTTTATTATAGCATAATATCTGACTGCGGGCAAGTCGCGGGCGCATGATGACGGATGTCATGAGCGCGATATTGGAAAGATTTGGAAATATGCGGACGCATGGCATACTTTTTTTCGATTTGTGCAGTTTAGGGGTTGACAGCGAAGGGTGAATTTGGTATAATGATCTTCGTCGATAAGACATTCTATTGGGGAATTGTGTAACGGCAGCACCTACGACTCTGACTCGTATTGTCTAGGTTCGAATCCTAGTTCCCCAGCCATATGCCTCCATGGTCAAGCGGTCAAGACGTTGCCCTCTCAAGGCAAAATCATGGGTTCGATTCCCATTGGAGGTGCCATCAGCCACAGGTTGTCCTGTGGTTTTTTTGTACTTGAATTGAATTGGCGAAGGGAAAAAGTATTCGGTCGATACCATCGAACTGTTCCATCTACGATCAGTCGAAAGCTGTTGTTCTCGAAGTGTCAATATTCATCTGATGCAGCACCCAGGGCTGATCGTCGTTGCCAACGGGTACTCATAAATGGAAGAAAGAAAATTTCATCTTTTTTTCAAAGGCGGATAGGAATATGCCGTCAGCTTCTTGAATTGCTCCATATAGAAAAAGCATGAAAATAGCGGTTCAGGCATTCTCTGTGAAGACGGCATTTTGGGGGAGTCTGATATTGGAAAACTTGCGTGGAAAGATGGCTTATACATATTTGAATGCGATGTCTTTTGATTTGTGCAATGTGAATGTACATCAGAAAATATGAAGAATGTGGGGAGAGGAGAAAATTGAATGTCAAACGGGACACCACGCGGGCGGGAACCGGGAAGGGTGAGGAGCCACCGGCAAACGATATGTCCGGCGAAAGAGTGAAATCGGCGGAGGACATAAGTCACAGGCAAGAGCTGCGTCACCCAAATGAGTATGGGATGATGAGGAGGGTTCAGGATATTGTCCTTTCGGCGTGGGCGTTGCTGGTTTTGTGGCCGCTGATGCTGTTTCTTGCGGTTGTTATTGTGATTGACAGCCCTGGCGCCGGCCCTATTTTCGTTCAGGAACGGGTGGGGCGCAGTGGAAAGATCTTTCGGCTCTATAAGTTTCGATCAATGGTGCCGGGCGCGGAGGAAAAGCTCGAGGCTTTGCTGGATCGCAATGAGATGGATGGCCCGGTATTTAAGATAAAAGCCGATCCCAGGGTTACGCGTATTGGCCGATTCATCCGCAAGACAAGCCTCGATGAGCTGCCGCAGCTTTGGAACGTACTCAAGGGAGATATGAGCATCGTCGGCCCACGGCCGCCTCTTCCGCGCGAGGTGATCCGATATGGAGAATACGAGTGGCAGCGATTGAATGTGCAGCCGGGATTGACGTGTTACTGGCAGATTCAGCCCCGGCGCAATAAGATGTATTTTGAGGAGTGGCTTGAACTGGACTTGAAATATATTCGGGAGCGCAGCTTTATGACGGATTGGAAGATCGTTTTCAAAACCATTGGTGCGGTGCTGGGCATGAATGGCGAGTGATCTCCCCGCATCCCCCGCTCACCATCCTGCATAGAATCGCCCAGCATCATCAAAAGGGGGAATGCGCATGCGCAGACGCATCGCCGTGGCGCAGGGGGATTTGACGGGAGACGGCATGGTGGAGACGGTGCTGCTCACGGGTACGCAGCAGGCGGGTTCGGCGGCGTGGCAGCAGATCGCGCTGGAGATCGAGGACGGGGCAAGCAAGCGGCGCGTACGCTTGCTGCTGCCGCAGGATGTGGGCTATGATCCGCAGATCACGCTCGGGAATATGAGCGGACGGGATAAGAGCGATGTGCTGATCTCCATTGATTCCGGGGGAAGCGGCGGCATTGGGTATTATACGGTCTACAGCTATATGAACGGGATGTACCGCATCATTTTCGACAGTGAGTCCTACAACGCGGCGCTGCCCTACAGGGTGGTATTTTTGGAAAATTACGTGGTGCGGGCGGAGAGCCTGGCAAACGGCATGATCTATCTGATCGATATTTCCGGGCGGGACGAGGAGTATTTGCGCGGCATATATAACGCGGACGGCACGCTGCGCAGGGAACAGAGCGGCTTTGTAGATCCGCTGAGCCTGCTGTATCCGGCGGATGTCAATCGGGATGGCGTGCTGGAGCTGGTCGCATGGCAGCGGATCAGCGGACTATATCACGCTGACGGGCTGGGCGACTTTATCAACACGCTGACGTGGACCGGACAGCAATTTGCGCTCAGCGGGCAAACGGTGGGCATATTCGGCGAGAGCCGGCAGATGTAGTTCAAAAAATTTTAAAAAGCCGGGAACCTTTTCGTATCCTCGTTCGTCTAAGAGATGTGAGGCAGGGATGCCTCCCACTCAACATCACAGGAGGATATGAATCATGAAAAGAGCTTTTTGCCTGCTGCTGACGCTGGCCGTGCTGATGGGTGCACTGCCCGTTCATGCGGAGGATGAGAATTACGCCGAGATTGCGGGACAGATCACGGAGGTGGGCGAGGATTACTTGCTCATGGTCGATTCGGAGCTGGGCGAGGTACATGTATGGCTGAATGAGGAGACCGTATATGAGGGCATCGAGGCGCCGGCGCTCGCCGTGGGACAATACGCCGCTGTTCTTTACGATGGAAGGATGACCCGATCCCTGCCGCCGCAGATCACGGCGTTGCGCGTAGGGGTGTATTCCATCCGCGGCGAGGTGATTGCGATCTGTGAGGACTATATGCTGATCGGGCAAGAGGATGACCTCGGTGAGGTGATCGTGCGGTTTGCGCAGGAGATGCCTGAGCTGGCGGCGGGCCAGAGCGTCATCGTCTACACCAATGGCATGATGACGATGTCCCTGCCGCCGCAGACAAGCGCCATCGGCGTGCAGGAGCAGACGGAGGACGCCGGAATCGGGGCGGAATAACAAAAATCCGGCGCTTTTGCCCGGGGGCAAACCACCGGCAAAGGAGGTTTCTCTCCCGAAAAGGGGAGAGAATACTCCAGGAAATAGCTGAAAGAAAAAAGAAACCCCGCCATACACGGCAGCCATGCATCAATAAACTGACCCCGGACGGAAACGTCCGGGGTGAATGGCGTTATTCGGAGGCTTCGGCCGCCAGCGGATCGAGCAAAAGCGTCACTTCCCAATCGGGCGAGTAATCCTCCATTTCCAGGGCGACGATCATCTCGTCCGGCCACGCGCCCTCCGTCGGCGTGATGGAGAAGCCGATGGACATGCCCTGCTTTCCCTCAAATTCGGATTCACTATGCACGGGCCCCTCCAGATAGCTGGAGGTCAGGATGCTGCCATCCACGGCGTATACTTCGCATAAGGTGTTCATGTGCGCGTAAAAATACTCCCTGGTCAACCCCTCGTAAAACAGCTCCACATAGCCGTTGAGCGGGGAGAAGACCGAGTTGACCACATAGACGCTGTGCCCGTCGGCGGAGGCCTCCTTGACGGCCGCATGGCGGACGAGGCCCTCCGGCGGCACGGCGGAGATGGTGAAATCGAGCGTCCTTCGCGAGCCGGGATTCTCCAGGTCAAGCGGAAACATCGGCAGGCCGATGGTGAGCTCCTCCGCGCCGGTCACATCCACACCCCAGGCGGGCAGATTGGTTTGCAGGTAGTAGAGCATCTGGCCGGGATCGTCGCCCGGCGCTTCCCAGTCGTTGTTGAAATAGGCGTCCTGACCGTTGACCAGGATGTAGTCGCACATGGTCACTTCGCCTTCGCCGGGCATGACATAGGCGTCACTGCTGTGCTCCGCCATGTGCACCTCTCCGCTGTGATCGGTCAGGCTGTAGACCACGCGAAGATCCGCGCCGTCATAGACGGCCTCCAGCACATCGACATCGACGTGCTCAAGCTCCAGATGCGCCAGCGTGCCGGAGGAGACAAACTCCTCCGCGCCCTCCTGGCTGACCATCCTGGCGAAGCCGAAGTCCTCCGTAAAGTTGAGCACGCCGCGCTGCACGGAGTAGGCGACGCCGCCGACGGCAAGCGCCAGCAAAAGGACGGTGATCAGGGCGATGAGCAGCGCTTTGCGCGGCCGCGCGCGGTGCGTCGCCTTGACAGGCGGCTGTCTGCGTGTGCGCTGCGGCGCGGAGGACGGGACACTTTCCCCGACGCCGGAGATGCGCGCCATCACGCCCGCGAGCAGAGCGTCCTTTTGCTCGGAGCTCAGCCCCGGCGCGTTGGGTGCGAGGAACAGATCGCACTCGGAGATCAGGCCGCAGTCCATCTCCTCGGCGGGCAGGGAGAGCTGCCAATCGAGGATAGCGAGCACATCCATGTCCGTCAAATTGCCGGATTCGAGCTTTTTGCGCAGGGTTTCGTTGATCATCGGGCAGCCTCCTTTCCTCCAATGTGATCAAGATATGGTATGCGATTTAAAGGCGTCTACTATACTATGTGGTCAGACGGTCAATTCCTGTCGCCAAAATGAGAAATATGTAAAAAATTTCTGGATGCTGGGCCAGTTTCTTTTTGATTCGGGCGATTCGCATCCACACGCCGTCCACGCTGAGGCCCGTCTGCTGTGCCAGATCGCGCACGTTGTAGCCCTCCAGCACATAGGCGATGAACAGATTCGTGTTTTCCTCGCCCAGCACCTCGCGGATGGCGTCGACGTGATCTTCGAGGATCATCCCGCGCTCGAGGGAGACTTTGGGGTCCGCCGGGGCGAAGGAGCCCTCTTCGTCCAGCGAATAGGCATGGCGCAGGCCGCGGCGCGTGATCTTCTCCCGCGCGCTGCGCAGGCGATACTTGAGCGCTTCCACCAGCCAGCCGCCGACGTTGGGATGCTGCATGAGCGTTTCCCGTTTGCTCCACGCGGTGACGAAGACCTCCTGAATGGCGTCCAGCAGCATATCCTCGCCTTCGCCGGGGGACAGGAGACGCCGGCCGATGCGGAACAGGAAATCCGCGTTTTGCTCATAGATGCTTTCAAACCAGCGCTGCTCGTCCACGGCCGACACCTCCTTTTCCCAAAGATACGACAATTATAGTCGATTTTCGACAAAAAATAAAGTTTTTTTGGAAAATTGTAAGGATTCTGTCGATAAACAGTATAATATATATGAGTAGACAACGGCAAATGAGCCTGGAGGAGGATCGAGGCATGAAGAAGAGGACAGCGGCGCTGCTGATGCTGCTTTTCGCGCTGGGCGCATCGGGCGCGGCGGCGGATACGCTTGGGGAGATCGCGGCGGCGGCAAATGAGCCCTGGAGGGAGACGGTCGAGGCGCATGGGCGGCAGATCGTGTTTGACGTGACGCCGCAGGTGCCGGACGCGGAGCGCATCGGCGTGTATCATGTCACGCAGGAACAGGTAAGCGACATCGCGGGCGAATATCCGTACAGCAAATCCGAATACCCGGAGAAGAGGCGCGGCATCGCGTTTAGAAGCAAGCCCGACGATGTGTTCACGCCGGATACGTTTGACCCGGCGTATCACGCCTTCGGCAGCCCGGATTCCGCGCAGGATGTGCTTTCGCGGGCGCAGGAGATGATTGCGCCGCATGCGCAGGAGCCGGGGCTCAGCATCGCCTGGGAGACGCTGACGGGCAGCTCTCCGGCCTATATCTACAACAAGAACACCGGCGAATGGGGCGAAACGGCGATCGAGGGCGCTGTCGGCAGCTATCGGATCGGGTTTGAAACGACGCTGTATGGCGTGCCGCTGCTTGGCGCGGGAGAAGGAAGATCCATAGGGCTGTTCATGCGTGCCGCGGAGCGGTATGAGATGGTGCAGAAATACGTCCCAAGCTGGAAGACGCAGTATCTTTCGTATACCCCGGCATATCACGCGCTGAACCTCACCGTGCCGCATGTGACGCAGGTGCTGGAGGAAGACGCGGAGCTCGCTTCCCTGAATGAGGTCAGGGCCGTGCTGCGCGGCCTGGCGGAGGAGGGCCTGCTGCGCGGGATCGATACCATGTGGCTGGGGCTGATGGCCTTTGCATATCACGATGCGCAGGAGGAAAGCATGGTTTACGATGTACAGGAAGGCGAAGTGTTCCTGCTCAAGCCGGTTTGGGTCTGCCAGTGCGAGATGGTTGACAGCCCGGATGAGGAGCCGTCAATCTTCATGGAAATCGAGCAGATGCGCTACACGGTCGCCATTGACGCGCGCACGGGCGAGCTGATCCGGGCCAGCTGGGTGCCGAGGGCGGAGGAATGAGACCGACGGCCCTTTTCGGGCGATGATTAGGGTGTGCTGCCAAAGGAAGAAACTGCCATTTCGAGCGGATTTTTCGTCAGGCCAGGCGGAAAATCCGCAGGCTGAGCGGCGCTAAGCCAAGGATTTGGCGTGCGGACATGGCGGAAAAGCTGCCGGAAGGGCATTTCGGGGGATTTCGAAGCACACCCTGGGAAGGGGAGTTCCGCCATGAATGGCAGCGATACGAATGGCTGAAAAAAGGACGTTCCGCTGGGAAAGGCGGAGCGCCCTTTTGGTTTTGTGCGGGCATTACCGCGCGCTGGCCGCGGCCGGGACGCGCTGCACCATCTTGCATACGGACATGAGCAGCATGCAGTCGACCGGAAGCTGCATGAAATTCTTCATCGCGCGCAGCGGCAGCGTTGCCAGACGCGACGGCCCGTAGAGCATGGTCAGGAACACCGTGTTGAGCAGGATGTTGACGAATACCACGATGATCAGGCGCGCGGCGACAATCTGCCAGAGCCTGCGCTGCGTTTTGTAGAGCATCGTCCCGTAGATCACGCCGCCGAGGATCGCGGAGAGCGTGAAGCCCGGAAAGTACGGGCCGGAGGGCTTGATGAGGAAGCCGAGCAGGTCGCTCAGCCCGCCCTGGATGCCCGCGACCACCGGGCCGTAGAGCATTGCCGTGGGCGCGAGTGCCAGATGCGCGAGCGAGATCTTAAGGCTGTCGCTTACCTCGATAACGCCGTAGGAGGAGAGCACCATCTGGATGGCCAGCAGGATGCCCGCGGTGGTCAGCGTCTGCGTGCGGCGAAGCGCGCGCGCGGAGCCCGTGTATTGGGAGCGGATCAGGGAAAGGATGGAAAGCATAAAAAACCACCTCCGCAAATCATACCTGCGCGGAGCCCGGCAGTCATGACCTGCGGGCGGCGGGCAGGCGGGGGAGATTCGCAGAGATGACAATATCCAACATCAAGGTAAAGAGACAGTCGGGGCCGGAGAGATACCGCGAAGGCCATGCCTTCTTCGTCCCATGTTTTTCCCAATACATGAGCACTTAACGCATCTTTTCCGTCGCCGCTCGCATCGCGGCGCCCTGTCATCTTCACGAATCGCATGTGACAGAAGCATTATACGGGATGCGGAAGAAAAATGCAATGCATCATCG
>JAUNJB010000149.1 GCA_030535375.1 Clostridia bacterium
GATCATCGCATCTGTTGACTGCTTCTTTTTTTGTGTGTTCATAACTCTAAATATGGATTGACCGTTCAACTTGTTCATGTTATAATGTAAATAATTGTAGACTTTTCCTTGTTGAGGAGGATAATAAACGAAATGGGACATGAAAAGCCGCAAGAGACGGTTGTCCGCGAGACAAGGCGGATCGCTGTCGGCGAGGGTATCCTGCTGGCCGTGATGCTGATTGTGTATGCCATAATCGGGCGGCTGACGCTGGCAGTTGTCCTGGGCGGTGTGATCGGCGGCGGATATGCGGTGTTCAATTTTTTCATGCTGGGGATGACCGTGCAAAAGATCGCCGGCATGAAGGAGGAAAACGAGGAGCTGGCCCGCATGCAGATGCGCTCCTCCTACAACATGCGCATGGTCGGCATGCTGATCCTGATCGTGATTGCCTTTGCGCTGCCGTTTCTCGATGGGCTGGCCTGCATGATTCCCATGGTGTTCCCGAGGCTGACAATTCTTGCGTTGCAGGTGACGGGAAAGGTTAAGGATCAATGACGCGTAGTCGGTTGAAGTCATTCATAAGAAAGCGGGTTGATGATGTATGGATCTTGATATCACCGGTGCAAAGATACTGATTTCGATTCCTGAATTGGGCGGCTTTATGCTCACGGAGACCGTTGTGGTCACGTGGGTGGTGATGCTCGTGCTCGTGCTCGCGTGCCGGTTCATGACGAAGAATCTGGAGGTGCACCCGACTAAGAAGCGCCAGATCATCGCGGAGACGATCGTCGGTGCGGCGCAGAATCTGGTGAAATCAAACATGGGGGAGAAGTACCTGGGCACGTGGTACCTGCCCTTTATCGGCGCGCTGTTTGCCCTGTCCGCGGGATGCAGCCTGTCCAGCCTGTTCGGTGCGTATGCGCCGACGAGCGATCTGTCCACCGTGCTGGCCTGGGCGCTGTTTGTCTTTGCCCTCATCACCATCAATAAGATCAAAAGCAACGGCATCGGCGGCTATCTCAAGAGCTATACCGAGCCCATCCCTGTGATGACCCCCTTCAACATCATCGGCGAGATCGCCACGCCGGTATCGATGGCGTTCCGTCATTTCGGCAATATCGCCAGCGGCAGCGTGATTACGGCGCTGATCTACGGCGGCCTGTCGGCGCTGTCCGGCCTTGTGCTGGGGCTTTTGCCCGGCGCGCTGGGCCAGACGCTTTCAAACATTCCGATCTTCGCGGCGGGCATTCCGGCCATCCTGTCGCTGTACTTCGATTTTTTCTCCAGCTTCCTGCAGGCGTTCATATTCTGTATGCTGACGATGATGTATGTCAGCGATGCGGCGGGAGACGCCGTCTGATCCAGTTGCCCTCGCGCTGCGGCGCGTCGGATATATGAAATTGCAACTCAAACCAATTCATCTTAAGGAGGAACTGTTTTATGGAAACTTCGATTCTCGCCAAAGCAATTGTCTGCGGCTGCTCCGCGCTGGGCGCCGGCGTGGCCATGATCGGTGGTCTTGGACCGGGTATCGGCGAAGGCTACGCGGTCGGCAAGGCGCTTGAATCCATGGCTCGCCAGCCGGAAATGAAGGGCACGCTGACCACCACGATGCTCATGGGCTGCGCCGTCGCGGAGACGACCGGTCTGTACTCCCTGATCATCGCGCTGATTCTTCTGTTCGTCAATCCTTTCACCGGTCTGTTCTGATCTTTGCGGAACGACTGAAAGGAGGGAACTTCCGTGGAAGTTCAAAAGTTTATATCCATCGCCCCGTGGACGATGATCTTCCAGCTGGTCAACCTGCTGATCCTGATGGTGCTCTTCAAGAAGTATCTCTTTAAGCCGGTGCTGGCCGTGCTCGAAAAGCGCCGCGCTGAGATCGAGGGTCACTATGAGGAAGCGCAGAAGGCTGAAACCGCTGCGAAGACCATGAAGTCCGAATATGAAAGCCGCATGGCCGGCGCCCGTGAGGAGGCCGACCGCGTGATCAAGACCGCGACCGACAGCGCGAATGCGATGTCTGCCAGCATCGTCGAGGATGCGCGCGCCCAGGCTGATCAGCTCAAGCGCCGCGCGCAGACCGAGATCGATATGGAGCGCCGCAAGGCGTTTGACGAGGTCAAGGGCGAGCTGTCCGGTATCGCGCTGGATATCGCCGCGCAGGTCATTGAGCGCGAGGTCAGTCAGAAGGATCACGAGGCGTTTATCGATGAATTCATCAAGAACGTGGGTGAAGCATCGTGACGAATCTTGCAAAAACCTATGGGGATGCCCTCTACACGCTGGCGCAGGAAGAGAAGCTGGAGGAGAAGCTGCTTGAGCAGCTCGCCGCTGTCTGCGATCTTCTCGCTCAGAATCCCGAGTATGTGCGCCTCATAGAGAGCCGTGCCGTGAGCAAGGCGGAGCGCCTCAAGCTGCTTGATGATGCCTTTCACGGCCGGGTGGAGCCGTATCTTCTTCACTTTATGAAGATTCTCTGTGAGCGCGGCGCGTTCGGTCAGCTGCCCGCGTGCAGGGACGCGTATGTCAGGGAGTACAACGAGAGCCATGGCATCGTTCCCGCCACGGCCGTTTCCGCGACGCCGCTGTCCGCTGAGCAGCAGGAGCGCCTGGCGCGTGCGCTTGGCGAGAAGACGGGCAAGACTATCCAGCTCACCGTGAAGGTGGACCCCTCCCTGGGCGGCGGCCTGCGCGTGGAGATGGAGGGCATGCGGTATGACAACACCGTCGCCTCCAGAATGGATCATCTCAGGCGCGCGCTGACGGCACAGTCCTGATATTTTCCCAATCGAAACCAACTGATTTCATACAAGAAAGCCGGTGAACCCATGGATCTGAAACCCGAAGAGATTTCTAAAATCATAAAGGCCCAGATCAAACAGTACGACAAGAAGATTGAGCAGGATGAGACCGGCTCCATCATCCTCGTCGGCGACGGCATCGCCAGGGCCAGCGGCCTTGAAAAGTGCATGGCCAACGAGCTTGTCGAGTTTGAAAACGGCGAATATGGCATGGCGCTCAACCTGGAAGAGAACTCCGTTTCCATCGTTATCCTGGGCAGCGACGCTGGATTGCACGAGGGCAGCGTTGTCAAGCGCACGGGCAGGGTCGTCTCCGTCCCCGTGGGCGAGGAGATGATCGGCCGCGTGGTGAACGCGCTGGGCCAGCCCGTCGATGGAAAGGGCGCCATTCACACCGATAAGACCCGCCCGATTGAGAGCCCGGCGCCGGGCATCATCGAGCGCAAGAGCGTCAGCGTGCCGCTGCAGACGGGCATCAAGGCCATCGACAGCATGATTCCGATCGGCCGCGGCCAGCGCGAGCTCATCATCGGCGACCGCCAGACGGGCAAGACGGCGATCGCCACCGATACCATCATCAACCAGAAGGGCAAGGATGTCATCTGCATCTATGTCGCTATCGGCCAGAAGAATTCGACCGTGGCGCAGCTGGTGGAGCAGCTCACACAGGCCGGCGCGATGGAGTATACCATCATCGTCAGCGCCACCGCGTCCGAGCTGGCGCCGATGCAGTACATCGCGCCCTATACCGGCTGCACGATGGGCGAGTATTTCATGAACCAGGGCAAGGATGTGCTCATCATCTATGATGACCTGTCCAAGCATGCGGTGGCTTACCGTGCGCTGTCCCTGCTCATCCGCCGCCCGCCGGGACGCGAGGCGTATCCGGGCGACGTCTTTTATCTGCACAGCCGTCTGCTGGAGCGCGCGGCGCGTCTGGCGCCCGAATATGGCGGCGGCAGCCTGACCGCTCTGCCGATCATCGAGACGCAGGCGGGCGACGTTTCCGCCTATATCCCGACCAACGTGATTTCCATTACCGACGGTCAGATATTCCTGGAGAGCGAGCTGTTCCATTCCGGCGTCATGCCGGCTGTCAACCCCGGCATCTCCGTCTCCCGTGTCGGCGGCAATGCGCAGATCAAGGCGATGAAGAAGGTTGCCGGATCGCTCAAATTGATCTACAGCCAGTATCGTGAGCTGCAAAGCTTTGCGCAGTTCGGAAGCGACCTGGATGCGGACACCAAGGCGCGTCTGGCTCAGGGCGAGCGCGTGGTGGAGGTGCTCAAGCAGGGGCGCAATCAGCCCATCGACGTGGAAAAGCAGGTCTGTATTCTCTACGCCGTGACGCATGACTACCTGAACGATGTGCCCGTGGAGCGCGTGTCCCTGTACGAGCAGGGGCTGTATGCGCGCCTTGACGCACAGCACACCGATATCCTGGAGACGATCCGCATGACGGGCAAGTTTGAGAAGGAAACCGAGGATAAGCTTGCCGCGGCGCTCAAGCAGTACACGAAGGATTTTCTCGCGAAATAACTGAAAGGAGGGGGATGTGATGGCTGGCGCTTCCATGAAGGATATCAAGCTGCGCATCAAGAGCGTAGAGAGCACCATGCAGATCACCAAAGCGATGGAACTCGTCGCCTCCTCCAAGCTCAGACGTGCTAAGGAGCGCCAGGAACGCTGTCGTCCATACTTCACGGAGCTTAAAGAGACGCTGGATGAGATCGAAGCGGCGACGAGCGATTTTTCCTCGCCGTATCAGACTCAGCGCGAGGTGAAAAAGCGGTGTCTCATCGTGATCGCAGGCGACAGAGGGTTGGCTGGCGGCTACAACAGCAATATCTTCAAGGCTGTCACAGAGATGATGCAGGACGGCGTGGCGACATGCGTGCTCCCCATCGGCAAGCGCGCCGTGGAATTCTTTGTCCGCAAGGGGATCGAGATTCTCACGGACGATTTTGCCGAGGCGGCCGATATTTCCGTCGCCGACTGCTTTACCATCAGCAATCTGGTCACAAAGGGATATCTGAGCGGACAGTTTGACGAGGTATCCATCGTATTTACGCAATTTGTCTCCATGCTGACGCAGACGCCCGCAAGCGAAAAACTGCTGCCGCTTCAGGCGGGGCATCGCAAGCGGGAGACGGGGCTGCGTCCGCTGGTTCTCTACGAGCCGAGTCCGGTCATCGTGTACAACGCCATCGTGCCCAACTACATCGCGGGCATGATCTACGGCTCGATGTGCGAGTCCATCGCCAGCGAGCTGGGCGCGCGGCGAACGGCCATGGATGCGGCGAGCAAGAACGCGGCGGAGATGATCGACGATCTGAGCCTGCGCTACAATCGGGCCCGTCAGGGCGCGATCACGCAGGAGATCACCGAGATCGTCGCGGGCGCGGAGCATTGACGCGCATGACTACTGATAAGGAGCAACGCTATGGCGAAAGGAAGCATCGGTACCGTGGTGCAGGTCATCGGCCCGGTACTGGATATCAAATTTGGTGACGGCGAACTCCCTCAGCTGCTGAACGCCATTGAGATCAAGAACGGGGAAAAGAAGCTGGTTGTCGAGGTCGCCCAGCACGTGGGCGACGACATCGTGCGCTGCATCGCCATGAGCAGCACCGATGGCCTGACGCGCGGCGCGCAGGCGGTGGACACCGGCTCCTCGATCACCGTTCCGGTCGGCGAAAAATGCCTGGGGCGCATTTTCAATCTGCTGGGCGATCCGGTGGACAATATGCCCGCGCCGCAGGATGTCGAGCGCTGGGCGATTCATCGCGATCCGCCCGCGTATGACGAGCAGGAGACATCCGCCGAGATCCTGGAGACGGGCATCAAGGTCGTCGATCTGATCGCGCCGTATGCCAAGGGCGGCAAGATCGGCCTGTTCGGCGGCGCCGGCGTGGGCAAGACCGTTCTGATCATGGAGCTGATCAACAACGTGGCCAAGCAGCATGGCGGTCTGTCGGTGTTCACGGGCGTGGGAGAGCGCACGCGTGAGGGCAACGATTTGTATTATGAAATGAAGGAAAGCGGCGTTCTGAATAAGACCGCGCTGGTTTATGGACAGATGAACGAGCCGCCGGGAGCGCGTATGCGCGTGGCGCTGTCGGGCCTCACGATGGCGGAATACTTCCGCGACCGCGAGGGACAGGACGTCCTGCTGTTCATTGACAACATCTTCCGCTTCACGCAGGCCGGATCGGAGGTTTCCGCACTGCTGGGCCGCATGCCCAGCGCCGTCGGCTATCAGCCGACGCTGGCGACCGAGATGGGCGCGCTGCAGGAGCGCATCACCTCCACCAAGCGCGGCTCGATCACGTCCGTACAGGCGGTTTACGTTCCCGCGGACGATTTGACCGACCCGGCCCCGGCGACGACATTCGCGCATCTGGACGCGACAACCGTTCTCTCGCGCAGCATCGCCTCGCTGGGCATCTATCCGGCCGTCGATCCGCTGGAGTCCACCAGCCGCATTCTCGCGCCGGATGTCGTGGGCGAGGAGCATTACCAGGTGGCGCGCGATGTGCAGCGCATCCTTCAGCGCTATAAGGAATTGCAGGATATCATCGCGATCATGGGCATGGACGAGCTTTCCGAGGAGGATAAGCTGACCGTTTCCCGCGCCCGTAAGATTCAGCGCTTCCTGTCCCAGCCGTTCAGCGTCGCGGAGCAGTTCACCGGCATGGAGGGCAAGTACGTGCCGATCAAGGAGACCATTCGCGGCTTTAAGGAGATCATTGAGGGCAAGCACGACGATCTGCCGGAGAGCGCGTTCCTGTTCGTCGGCACGATTGACGAGGCTGTGGCCAAGGCGAAAAAGGGTGAGCATGCATGAGTACGTTCCACCTGAAAATCAGCACACCGGACGGTCTCCTGTTTGACGGCGACGTTGCGCGCGTGCGCGTCCGGATGATCGACGGCGACGTCTGCCTGCTGCCGAATCATGCCGACTATGTGTCGGCTGTCGGCGCGGGCGAGGCTTCGCTGACAATGGAAGACGGTCAGACGCGGAATGCCGCCTGTATTGGCGGTATGCTGGCGATGATTCACGGTGAGGCGAATCTCATTGCGACGACGTTTGAGTGGGCGGAGGATATCGATCTGGAGCGCGCTCAGCACGCAAAGGAGAAGGCGGAGGCCAGAATCGCCGCGGCGAAGAGCGATAAGCGTGAACTGATGCTGGCCGAGGCAAAGCTTCAGCGTGCGTTGGTTCGCATAGGCGTCAAGCATTGACAAGCGCATAGAGCAGGGCATGTGGGGGGAGAATCCGGCATGCCCTGTTTTTTCTTTATTGGAAATCACGTAAAAACGGCCGCGTTCGCCTAAGTCGAGCGATTTGCAGCGGTTTTCGGAAGAGGAAGCGGCACTGGCCGCTTTTTTGCTTTATAGGAATTGCGTAAAAAACCGGCCGCGTTTGCCTAAGTCGAGCGATTTGCAGCGATT
>JAUNJB010000150.1 GCA_030535375.1 Clostridia bacterium
TGGCTGACAGGATAAAAAGGCACGCGCAACAATGCCGCCGCTGCGCGCGCCTGACTTTCTCCCGCCCGAAAGACGGGCATATACGAATCCTCGGCCGGACGCGGGCGAACACTCGCGCTCACCGCGCAGATCTGTGCCTCCGGGGCCTCGGCCATCACCTTTTCCACCATCTGCGGCAGATTCCTGACATGCTGAAACAGGCCCTGGGACTGCATCAGCCCCCGCTCACCGGCCTCCACCTCCAGCAGCCTGCGCGAGGACGCGATCAGCCTGCCCGACGCGGACACCAGCGCGGCGGAGGTTGTGTAGCAGCTGGTGTCGATTCCGAGCACCGCTCTCATGCCTTTGCCGCCAGCTTTCTGCTGATGGTACCCAGCACGCCGTTGACGAACGAGCAGGATTCCTCGCTGGAATACTTGCGCGTCAGCTCGACGGCTTCGTTGATGGATACGGCCACGGGCAGCCCGGCATACTGCATTTCAAACACGGAAAGGCGCAGAATCGCCAGATCCACGCGGGACAGGCGCGCCAGCGTCCACCCGCGCAGACAGTCGGCGATTTCCTCATCAATCTGCTGCGCATGCTCGCGCACGCCGGAAACCACCATATCGATATACTGCCGGTCGTTTTCGCCGGGCACGTAATCGATCAGATCCACGAGGGTCTCGGTGACGCCTTCACCGCCAAAGAGTTGCTCAAATACCAGCTGCATCGCAGCCTCACGCGCAATTGGACGTGCCATTTTTCATTTGCTCCGTTCAAATCAAATTCAGGGTCCTCCGACGGAAACCGCCGGATCGTCAGGCCATTCCCGGCAGGGCTTGCTTTTAGCCGCCGCATGGAATATTTTCCCTCCTTCGGGGAGGAAAAAGCATATGCCGACAGTCCGACCTCTTCCCGGCGAAAAACGCACACTCAGCGTTAACCGACATATTCTCCCCCGGGATGAGGGAGAATACGTCTTCATTTTATACACCCGATGACCGCTCACAGCATGCGATCCGAATCCTCCCTGTGGAAAAACAGGATCACCTTGCGGACAAACGCCGCCTTATCCTTCACGCCGCCGATAAACGCGCCGATCAGGCAGAATATGCCGATGATCAGCGCCTTGCCCACGCCAATGGTCAGGCAAAGCACCGCAAAGATCAGGCCGATCGCCGCGCCGAAGACGGCGCAGGCCGGCGTACCCGGCGTGAGCATCTGGGACAAAAACGTCTTCCAATTCATCATGCCCAGTCACCTTCGTCCTTCTGAATCCCGTCTTCATCCGCGGATTCCTCCGCGCCGCCGGCCTCTTCTTCCCGGGGTTCCTCCCCGTTCTCCTCAGCGGGCTCCTCCTCGGACACGGCTGCCTCAGCCGGGGCCTCCTGCTCAAACGCATCCTCCCGCGCGGCAGGCTCCGCCTCGGGCTCGCCGGCAACGGGCAGCGCCTCGGCCTCCAGCCCCAGCAGCGACGCAGGGATCGCGTACGGGGACTGCTCGCCCTTGTCGCTGGGCGGCGTCGTGCCGTCGACAAACACGCGCACCTCTTTGACCGTCACGCCGGAGCATGCCTCCAGATAGCGCTTGATCTGCTTTTGCAGGGCGGAAATCGCCAGCGGCATGCTGATATCGGACTGGAGGGTGATGTGCACGTCCACGCGGATGCTCTCCTCATCGCTGTAGAGCGACGAGGTGACCACCTTGAGCTCGGCATGCTGATTCAGGCAGCGCTGCACCAGAGACTCCAGCGCCTTGAGCGAGATGCGCACGGTGCCGTTTTCATTCTGCTGGATGGCAAAGCTGCTGGAGCGCTTCTTCCTTGAGGGCAGCGTGATGCCGATGAGCAAGAGCGCCAGCAGCACGAGAAGCACCGCCGCGGCGATGAGCACCGCCTTGGTTTTAATCCCCATCAGCGAGGCGCGCTCCATCATCTCAATGGCCGGATCAAAGGTAATCCGCCCCATCACCAGCGCCACCGCGCAGACCGCGCCGCACAGCGCGCAAAGCGCGCATACAAAAATCAGAATTCGATCCCTCACAGGATGTTTCAAAGCGTATCTCCTCCTTTTCCTGCGGACATCACGCCTGAGGCTCGTCCTCCTCAGCTTCTTCCTGAACATCCTCTTCCTGCCAGGCGTCATCCTCCCCGGCGGGCTCTTCATCCTGCGCGGCCTCTTCCTGCGCAGGCGCTTCCTCCAGGGCAGGGGCCTCCTTTTCCTCCTCCAGGCTCAGCGCGAGCTTCTGGCTCTGCTGCATCTCCTGATTTTCCTTTTCGAAGCTGACGCCGACCACGTGCAGGTCGACCTTTTCCACATGCAGTCCGGTCATCGACTCGATCGACTTGCGCACATTCTCCTGCGCATTGCGGCCAACCTTCTGAATCGGCATGCCATAGTCAACCGTCACGCTGACATCGACATCGACATTCTGTCCGTCCACATCCACCTTCACGCCGCGGGGTGTCTTGCCCTTGGCGAGAATACCGGAGATTGCGCTGGCACCAGCGATACCGGAGATTCCTTCGACCTCCGTCGTCGCCACGCTGACAATGGTAGCGATGACTTCATTGGCGTATGTGATCTGACCGCTTTCCTGGTCTTTTACCATATCGATGGTCACATTTTCGTTCATTTCAAGAACACCTCCCTATGGATACTCATTAGTATAGCAGATTTTTGCCGCGGGCACAATTCTTCTCGTTCATTTTTTTACAAGAATGATTTTGATGTCCTCGGCGGAAAGCCCTGTCTGGCTCGCCACCGCGTCGATCATGCGCGTTTTATCCTTGTCTTCAAGCACATTTTGATACGGCGTGATCACCGTGATTCCCTGCGCGCCGCACACCGCCGCCACATCTGCAAAGCCCATATAGGAAAGGCCGGCCACCGTCTGCGCCTCGCTTTCCATGCGGCCGGCGATCTGCGCCTGCTGGGCGAGCGCGCTTTCAAGCGTTTTCGCATCCGTCGCCGGGTTATCAATCACGCCCTGGAGCAGCGCAAGCTCCTGCTCACGCTCGCCGGCCAGCCGCGCCCGGATCTCCTCTATCGAGGACGCGGCAACCTCCGGCTCCGGAATGGTCTCGCGCACGACCGGCACACTCACCGCCTGTGCCGGCTCCTGTTTGGCGCCCAGATAGCCGCACACCGCCAGCAGCGCGAGCAGCAAAGCACATCCCGCGCTGCGCATAACGACCGTCAGTCTGTTCTTGTCCATCTTCTCAATTTCCTCCCGTCACCACGCTCACCGCCGACGCGGGCAGGCCCAGCAGCGCGCTGAGCGCCGCCTCCAGCTGCATGCGTATCAGCGGATCATCCGCGCCCTGCGCCACCGCCACCGCGCCGCAGGCGACCTCCTGCGCCTGCGCGCCCGAACCCGTGAACGCGCCCAGACCGTTTCCCGAGGCGGCCGTGTCGCTTCTGGTCATGATGACCACCTCCACGCGTCCGGCGCCGTCCATGCCGGAGAGCGTCCGGCCGATTCGCCTTTCGAGCTCCGTCGCCCCGCCCGTCTCCCGCCGGGACGCCGCAAACGTCCCGGCGAGCAGCATCGCCGCCGCAAGCAGCATCAGCACCTGCGGCGTCAGCGCCGCGCGCAGCCTCGAAAACACGCCCCGCACCCTTTCACCCTCTATCGTCTTATTTCATCAGGATTTCAAATATGCGCATGAGATCCCTCTGCGCCATGATCTCCGCGCACAGCTCCTGCATGCCCGACAGCGTCAAATGCAGCATCAGCAGCCCGCAGATCATCCGCAGGCTGCCCTGCCGCCCATCCTCGGGCAGGACCATCTGCATCAGCGCGCTCACCGCGCACAGCGCGCACAGCCGCGCCATCAGCGTCATCACCGGCCGCTTTCCCTCCCCGTGTTTTCCCTGTCATCTGAGCATCACCGTCAGGTTGCCCACCAGCAGCATCTGCACGATCAGCAGAAAATACATCGTGCCCACGCACAGCATCGTGATGAGAAACAGCACGATTGTGCGCGAAAAGTCCCCAATCGCGCCGATCACCTCCGCGTCCGCCACCGGCTCCAGCAGCGCCGCGCTCAGCTTCATCACAAAGACGACCGCCAGCGTTCTGATCATCGGCCCCAGAATCACCGCACCCAGCACGAGCACCGCCGCGACGCCCAGCGCGTTTTTGACAATCAGCGTGCAGCCGACCAATGTATCCATCGTGTCGGAAAACATGCCGCCGACCACCGGCACGAAATTGTCCACCGCGTATTTCGCCGCACGGATCGCCACGCCGTCGATGGACGCGCTGCACACCCCCTGCAAGGACATCGCCCCCAGGAATACCGTGAAGCTGACGCCCAGCAGCCAGCATACCGCGCTGCGCAGGAGCTGGGCCATGCGCGTCAGATGCGCCCTGTCGGACAGATGATTCACAGCCGTGACCGCGCAGGTGCACATCACCAGGCGCAAAATGACCTCCCGCGCCAGAAAGACCATGCTGCCGGACGCCGCAACCACCACCGGATGCAAAAACGCCGAGGACGCGTTGCCGCCCACGGCAGTGAGCAGCGCCAGCAGCATCGGCAGCATCTTCTCCATCCGCGTGGTCATGGCGACAATCGTCTCCCGCGCGTGCTCAAGCTCCCCAATCACCAGCAGCACGATGGGGATGAGAATCAGCACAAAGCAGACGCTTCGCACCAAAGAGCCCAGCGAATCCCCCTCGGCCACCAGCGTGTGGGAAAGCAGGCTCGCCAGCAGCACGGGCAGCATGAGCGAGAGCATCAGCGCACCCAGGCCGGACAGCGCGTCAAAGAACAACCCGAGCGCGGACGCCACCATGTCCTCCGCAGAAAGCGCCTCGCCCGACGCGATTGCGCGCACGGCCTCCTCCACGCCAAGCGTCCGCGGCCATCCCGGCAGCGTCAGCTCGACATCCTCGAGCCCGGAAAAATCCAGACCGGATACGACCTCGTCAAGCGCCTCGCGCATATCCGCCGCGCCGCCCGCGTCCTCCGCCGCTGCGCCGGCGGGCAGGCAACAAAGCGCCGCCGCCAGCGCCAGCAGCGCCAGCACGACTCTCAGCGCAGCACGTCCACCGCCATCTGCGTAAGCGTGATGAACACCGGCATCGCCACGCCCAGCAGCGCGATGCGCCCGCACAGCTCCGCCCGCCTCGCGATGGACGGCGCATCCATATCCCGGCAGATCTGCACGGCCATCTGGGTCACCAGCACGATGCCCATCGCCTTGAGCATGATCCGGTAGTATTCCGCGTCCAGATCGAGCGAATTCAGGAAGCTCTGAATCGTCTCGATATACGCCTTCACGCCCGGCAGCACCATCCCCACGACCAGCGCGCCGAACGCCACCGACAAAAGCCCGGCAACCGCCGGGTTCATCTGCCGCAGCATCATGACCATCGCCGCAGCCAGCAGGCAAAAACCGATCAGCCGAATCCACTGCATCCTCCCGCATTCCCCCACTCAGTACAGCCCGAATATGCTCTTGACATTGTTGAGCAGCTGCGCCACCAGATCGACCACCAGGAACAGCACCACCACAAGCCCGGCCACCGATGCCAGCACCGCGATATCCTCCCTGCCCGCCTTTTGCAGCACCTGGTTGACCGCAAAGATCAAAATGCCCACGCCCGCAATCTGAAACAGCAGATCGATGTTCACGCTATCCCTCCCCGCGTCCGTCAAATCAGAATGAGAAATACCGCCGCGCCGCCGGTGATTCCCAGCGTGCGGATCATCTGCGCACGCCGCGCCGCCTCCCGGGAGAGGATCTCCTCGCGCATGCGCAGTCGTTCGTCCGCGCCATCGATCAATCGCAGCTGCTCCGGCAGTCCCGTGCGCCCCAGCTCGCTGAGCACAGCCTCAAATGCCGATCTGTCCTCCTCGCTGAGCACGCCGTAGCCCGGCAGGCGCGCAGATTCCCCCGCGAACAGCAGCATCAGCTGCGGATTGACGCAGTTTTCCAGCCTCTGCGCGCTGGCATGCAGCAGCCTTGTCAATTCACGCTCCTGCGGTGTGGCGCGCAGGTCGATCCGCCTCAGCAGCTGCGAAAGCTCCGGCTGCTCATATCGGACGATGTTGTTCATGCGCAGCAGACAGCGGCGCATCGCCTGAATCCACCGCACGCGCCGCCGCTCTCCGTCAGCCAGCAAAAAGCCCAGCGCGCTGATGCCGACCATCGCCATCACGGCGACATCCCAGCTCACCATGTGCATCCTCCTCCCATCCAATGCCCTCGCCGTCCCGCACATCCAGGCAGCATCCGTGCGGCCCGAGATGAATATACCTTTCAAAAGCCCGCGCCTCAAACAATTCGCGCAGCACGGGCCTTCGCAGCAGGTCGTCAAATCCGTCCGCGTGCGCGGAGGCCAGAAGTCCCGCGCCGCAGCGCGCCGCATCCAGCAGCGCAGGCACGTCCTCCCGCCTGCCGATCTCGTCGGTGACGATCACCTGCGGCGCCATCGCGCGCAGCAGCACGGCAAACGCCCGCGCCTTGTCCGTGCCGCCGAGCACGTCCAGATGCTTCCCCTGCACATCGGCCGCGCTGCGGGCAAAGAGCTCCTCCCGCTCGTCCGCCACGGCCACGTGGAGCCCCGCCTCATCGGACAGATACAGCGCCGCGTCCCGCAGCACCGTCGTCTTGCCGCAGCCCGGAGGCCCCAGCAGCAGAACGCGGCGCGCACTTCCCGTCTGCGACAGCAGGTGCCTGCGCACGGGCATGCTGGCGCCGGGCACGGCATGCGCGATGCGCAGGCAGACGGATGTCACACTGCCCATGCGCTGCGTGCCATCCTCCGCCGTCACAAGCCGCCCGCAGATGCCCGCGCGGTGTCCGCCCTCCACAGGGATGTAGCCCTGCGCCATCTGGCGCTCGCACGCATAGAGCGCGTATCCCGAAAGCGCGGCCAGCAATTCATCCATCTGCGGCTTGTCCATAACCAGCGGCTGATCGCGCGATTTCCCGTCCAGCACGAATTCCACCGGCTGTCCGATGCGAAAGCGCATCTCCTCCAGCCGCGCCGCCTCCCCGCCGCCGAGCCCGCGCAGCAAACGCGCCGCCTGCGGCGTCAGATGCGGATACAGCGTCTCTCTCCACGCCACCGAAGCCGCCCCCTCCTGCCGATTCCAATCAAAAAACGCAGAGCAACCGCTCTGCGTTCATCATATGTGACAGGATCGCTTTTTAGCCCACCTCCACGAGCTCGGTGCCCTCGATCGCCGCGTCGATGAGCGCCTGCGAATCGAGCACGGCCTCCGCCTTGCGGA
>JAUNJB010000151.1 GCA_030535375.1 Clostridia bacterium
GCGCCTGCTCGGCCTCACGCGCCGCACGCTCAGCTTGCGCACGGGCGCGCGCCTCCTCCTGCATCTGCTGCTGCCAGGCTTCGATCTCCGCCCTGCGGCGCTCCACCTCGGCTGCCCCCGGTCCTTCGCTATGCACAGCGGCATAGCGCTGCGTTCCCTCCAGGGCATCCTCGCCGGGCTGGGTCACATGGCTGCCGTAGCGCATGCCCGGATACACGCCCAGCGCCTCGTCGGGCACGCTCTGCGCGCGCTCCATCACCTCGCGCACGTCTTCCTCCGCGATCATCGGCTCCTCAAGCGGCAGCCAGCTCTCCTCGACGGGCATCCGCTGAACGGGTTCCCCGCGCGGCGTCGAAACGCCAGCCGCATGCGCGCGGCCTTCCAGGGGCTCGTCCTCCTCCGGCGGCGGCAGATGCAGCAGCCTGCGCACGCGCAGCGCCCACAGATGATACGGCTGCCAGCGCACCAGCCAGACCAGCCAGTCGATGACCAGCCCCGCCGCGATGATCACCAGGGCGATCAGCAGCCAGTTCTTGCCCAGGAATTCGAGAATCGTCGTGTGATCCGCGGAAAACAGCGCCCAGATCGAATTGACCAGTGCGCGCACCCAGCTCATGAGCACCGAAAAGAGAGAATCTGCTAGTGTTCCCATACTGCCTCCCGTGGGCTCTCCGGCGCCGGCGGCATGGCGCACCGGAGAAAGCCGTGTATTTGAAGAAAAATCCGGTCGCAGTCCGCGGCCGGAAAGGCGCAAATGCGCCCACGAATCACTTGGCCTTGAGCGTTACGCTGATCTCCGGCGCGCTGAGCGCGCACGCAAATTCCTGCGCATTGTCGATGCGGATCTGCACCGGCACCACGTGTGTGCCCTCGCCAAGATCACTGACATCCACATACAGCCGCAGATCATCCGTCGTCAGCCCCTTGATGAAGCTGTATCCGCCCGTCAGCTGCACGGTCATGCGGTCGCGTGAAAGCGTCGCCTTCAGCTCGTCGCTCAGGCCGTCAATCTCCACGGACACGGAGCGGAATGTGCGCTCAATGCTCTGCTCCTGAATGACCGCGGTGACGGCAACCTCGCTGGGCAGCGTATTTTCGATGCCCGACGGCCGCTTCAGCTTCACATAGCCCGTCACATTCCCCGTCGCGCCCTCGATGCTGAGCGGCTGATCGGTCGTCAAATAGACGATCGCGTCGAGGATTTCCTGCTTGGCGGCAACCAGCAGCTCCGTCTGCTCCGCGGTGACCTCCCCAAGCTCATACCCCTCCGCCGGCGTGCCGGTAATCAGCGTGTCCAGCTCCAGCGGCACGTATTTGGCGGGCACCAGCTCCGTCTCCGCCACGATCGACTCGGTGATGACCGTCTGGTTGGTCACCTCCAGCTTATCCGACTCGATCACTGCGCCGGAAGCATCCTGAAGCTCGATATCCAGCGACATGCGGTCCGTCATGCGGTCGGCGGAGAGCGCCGCCAGGTCGAGCTTCGCCGAGGCGCGCGCCACGCTGGAGACCAGCGACTGCGGGCCGGAGACGGAGAGCATCGTCGGATCGGTGCGATACGCATCCAGGTAGACGCCATCCGGCGCCTCGCCGACCAGCTCAAGCACGACCGGCACACGCCTTGTGATGTAGCGCTCCACGTTCACGGTGACGGTGGACGGCTCGCAGGACACCACAGGGCCGTAGAGCTGGGAAGAATAGGCAATCGTCAGCTCATTTTCGCCCTCTCCGGTGATCTGGGAGAGGTCAAAGTGCGGATTATAAGCGGTGCCGCTGACGCGGCTGTAGTTCTGCTGGCTGACCTCGACGGTCATCTTGACGCTGGGCACCAGCTCCGTGATATCGTCCATGACGATGTAGCCGCGGCTCTTGAGCGAGGATTCGCCCGTGACGCTGACGGCGACGCTTGAAAAGGTTCTCTGCCGGGTCAGCGTGCCGTCGGACGCGACCAGCACGCTCCACGTCAGCACCGCCACCATCAGGGAGAGCACGCCGAGAAATGCCTTGCTGGCAAAGATACGCGCGATGAAGCTGCGCAGTCCCTTGAAAGGGCCGCGCTGCGCATCAGGCTTTTTTGTCGGTCTGCTGTTCATCATGCGCATCACGCCTCCTTTGCTTGAAATGGAGCAGGGACACGCGGCTGTCCTTCTCCTCCTTGTCGTAGAGGCCATGCAGAATCTGGCGCAGAGATGCCTCGTCCAGATGGCGAACCAGGCGGCCGCCCTCGGCCATGGAAATGATGCCCGTCTCCTCGGAAACGATAAAGACCGTCGCGTCGGAAACCTCGCTCACGCCCAGGCCCGCGCGGTGCCGGGTGCCCAGATCGCGGCCCACGCCCGTGGTATCCGACAGGCGCAGCAGGCATGCCGCGGAGATCACCCTGTCCCCGCGAATGACGACGGCGCCGTCGTGCAGCGGCGTATTGGGCTCAAATATGTTCTCAATCAGCGGCTGGGAGATGATGCCGTCCACGCGCGTGCCGGTGGCGATGACGTCGTTGAGCCGGGTTTTGTTCTCGATCACGATCAGCGCGCCCACGCGGCGCCGCGCCATATGCCCAAGCGCCAGGATCAGCTCGTCGATAATCAGCTCCGTGTTGTCCGCCTGCTGCAAATGCAGCGTCGCGTCAAACACGGTGTTGTTGCCCAGCTCCTCAAGAATGCGCCGGATCTCGGGCTGAAACAGCACGATCAACAAAACCGGTCCGGCGTTAATCAGCCAGGAGAGCAGCTGGTGGATGGTGCGCATGCCGATGATATCGCTCAGCCAGGTTGCGATCAGCAGGATCACAATGCCCTTGATCGTCTGGGAGACGCGGGTCTGGCGCATGTGCAGCAGCATCTCGTAAATGATGAAGGTCAGCAGCAGGATGTCGATCAGATCGACCAGGCGCGGCCTGTTGAATATGTTCCACACGATTGCGGAAATCTGTTCGCCTATCGCGTTCACTGTACATCCTCCCGTCTATACCACCATGTGTTCCTATTATACACCATCGTTTTCCGATATGACAGGGGCAATCGACTGTTATTTGAGTAAAATTTTGCCCCACAGGGCGGCGCATGCGCATCACCCTGCGGGGCAAACTCATCATTCTGCGAAAAAATCAGGCATTCGCGCCGTCCACGCGGGCATGATCGGTGCGCTCTTCGCGCGCATGGCTGGTGAACAGCAGGGAAATGCTCCACAATCCGGCCGCGCCGACGATCGTATAGAGCACGCGGGAGATCAGCGCCATTTGCCCGCCAAAGAGGAAGGCGATCAGATCAAACTGAAACAGGCCGATCAGACCCCAGTTGATAGCGCCGATGATCACCAGCACCAAAGACAGACGATCCATTGAATCCACTCCTTTCTTCGCCAGCAGGATGCGCAAAGCCCGCGCAAATTATGCGCGCCTGCCGCGATTTGAGAAAGATTCAATCCTGTTTGTCCGCCGCGCCCGGCGCTGGAAACGCGATCACCTTGCCGCTTGTGCCCGTGCTGGGCAGCAAATCCACGCGCGCTTCGCGAGGCCACGCGCGCGCGGGCACATCCTCAAGCAGTCCCTCCCGCACGCACGCGTTCACCAGCCGGATGGCATATACGGCCGCCATTTCCGGCGAAAAGCCAAGCGAATCGGCAAGCGAAAGCAGCTCCTCATATGTATCCTGCGCCAGCTCCACTGTGATTTTGCGCATCGCCCGGCCTCCTATTCCTGTCAGTCGCCCACCTGCGCGACATTCTCACCGCAATTTAAAACCAGCATGTCCGAAACGCGGTCGCGCCGGGCGACGCAGACGCGGATCTCGCCGCCCACGTCGTATCCCGCGCCCGAAAGCGCACCGCATACCGTATTATATGCCAATTCTGGTAAATTATTGTCAGCAGAAAGGTGCGCCAAAAAGACGGCGCGCGTGCCCCGCTGCGCCAGCTCGAGCAGCGCCTTGGCGCAGTCCTCGTTGTTCAGATGGCCATTGCGGCTGAGGATGCGGCGCTTGAGGCGCACGGGATACGGCCCGCGCTGCACCATCTCCACATCGTGGTTGGCCTCCAGCACCAGCGCCTGGCAGCCGGAGACCGCCTCCATCCACGGCTCCGCGATATGGCCGATATCCGTTGCCACGCCGCAGCGCAGCCCCTGGCACGAAAGCGCGAAGCCCACCGGCTCCAGCGCATCGTGCGGAATGGAAAACGGGTGCACGTCGACGCCGCCGATGTAAAAATCCTCCCCCGTGTAGAATGTGCGCATGCACCGGGGCGGAATGCCGGCCTCCTTTTGCAGGATACCGTTCCACGTGCCCTCGTTGGCATAAACCGGCAGACCATGCTTGCGGCAGAGCACCCCCAAGCCGCGCACATGGTCGACGTGCTCGTGCGTGACGAGGATCGCGTCGATATCGCGGATATCCACGCCGATTTCGCGCAGCCCGCCCTCCACGCGCGCGGCGCTCACGCCGGCATCCACGAGCAGCCGCACGCCGCCGCAGGAAATATAGACGCTGTTGCCGGAGGAGCCGGAAAACAGCGGACAAAGTGTGAGTCGCATGCCTTTACAAATTCCTCTCTATCCGTTACAATCCTAAATAGCATCTTCATTATAGCGCATCCTTCGCGCCGCGTAAAGGAGACAATCATGGAGAAAAACCGCCTGTGGGGCCGAATCATCAAAAATCACCGGATCGAAAAAAGCGAAACCGTCGACATCGAGGACGGAGACATCGAATCCGCATTCGTGGAAATCTGCCGCCGGTTCGACGTTCAGCGGCCCATTCAGCTGCCCAAGCACAACCGGGAATTCGAGAAATTCGGGCGCACGTTTTACAGCAAAGAGCACTTTACCGAGCGCGTCGACTTTCAGAAACTGGAAATCGAGCTGCTCATGCCCGACGGCGAGAAGAAGCACAGCGGGCCGCGTACCCCGCTGATGGACGCGTGAGCGCCGCGCCCGCCGTCGGCCGGTTTGCGCCCACGCCCAGCGGACGGCTGCACCTGGGCAATCTGCTTTGCGCGCTGCTCGCCTATCTGTCCGCGCGCAGCGAGGGCGGCCGGTTCCTGCTGCGCATCGAGGATCTCGATGTGCCGCGCTGCCCGCGCGCGCTGGCCGGGCAGGCCGTGGACGACCTCGCCTGGCTGGGCTTTCGCTGGGACGAGCCGCCCCTCTGCCAGAGCGAGCGCACGGATATATACCGGCAGCACTTCGAGCGCCTTGAATCGATGGGGCTGGTCTATCCCTGCTTCTGCACCCGTGCGCAGCTGCACGCCGCCCTCGCGCCGAATCTTGGCGACCGTGAGCCCGTCTACGGGGGCGCCTGCGCGCACCTGACCGCCGAACAAATCGCCGAGCGGAGCAAGCTTCGCCGCCCGGCCATGCGCCTGCGTGTACCGGACATGGACGTCGCCTTCACGGACGGCCACTATGGCCCTTTCTGCGAAAACCTCGCGCGCGATTGCGGGGACTTTATCATCCGGCGCTCCGACGGCCTCTTTGGCTATCAGCTGGCCGTCGTCATCGACGATGCGCTATGCGGCGTCACACAGGTCGTGCGCGGTCGGGACATCCTCGCCTCCACGCCGCGGCAGATCTTTCTGCTGAAAACCCTCGGCTACCCCGTTCCCGAATACGCCCACATCCCGCTGCTCACGGACAGCCGGGGACGCCGCCTCGCCAAGCGCGACAGGGATCTCGATCTCTCCGCGCTCAGCCGCCGCTTCTCCCCGGAGGAAATCCTCGGCCTGCTCGCCTCAAGCGCGGGCCTGCTGCCAGAGTGGCGTCCCGTCACGCTGGAATCCCTGATCAAGGACTTTGATTGGGCAAAAGTGAAGCAGGCGGATATCCGCCTGCCGGAGATCTAAGAAGTGAATATGGAGCCAAGGGGCAAAATCCCTTGGCTTTGAAATTATCGCCGAATAGAAAAGCATGAGCCGCAACCAATGGTTGCCATATGGTTGGTAGAACGCAGCCGGACAAATGGGTATATTGTCGTTATACATGAAGTGAGGATCGTGACACGGACGAAAATCAACTGGCCGAAAATATTGCGCACTACCGCAAACGCATGAAAAAACCTATGCGCTGCGCTCTTTCTAAATCCGCCTTTTGACGTCTGTGTGTGATAAAAGAGTCATATTCATCCATGTGTTCACGCTTAATTACCTGTGCCGCAACCACTGCAGGAATCTCCTAAAAGCATAGGGCATGGCCCACAATTTAATCCGCAGGGGATTCATCGATAGAAGAGATGGCAAATATGATTGCGACACATTTTGAAATGATGTGCGGTTTCCCCTTTGTTCTCATTCCTGCCCGCTCTGCCCCTTATACTGGTTGAGAAGCTCATGAAATGCCTCATCCTCCCGCAGGAAATCGACCTCCGGGCTGTTTTCAAGCTCCGCTAAAATGCCGGGCAGCATCATCGCGCCGGTGTTCCCGCCCTCCTTCGCGGGCAGGCGGTCATACAGCGGCGAATCCGCCGTGTTCCACGGGGAAACCAGCCCCTCCAGCAGCACGCGCAAGAATGCGACGCTTTCCTTCGCATCCCGCCGGCGCAGCACCGTCTGAAGAAGCGGCACCGCAGCATTGTACTCCCACAGGTCAAACAGGCGCGCGGCATCCGACGCCTTCCGCGCCACACACTCCGCACGCTCCCGCTCGCCCAGTTCCATCTGGACATCCGCAAGCCTCATCAGCAGGGCCTGAACATCCGTCACGCCGCTCAGCAGCCGCCGCTGGATCAGCGCTTCCGCCTCGTCAAACCGCTCCTGCATCAGCAGCCAGTTCACCTCCATCGCCCAGCGCTCCGGCCCCTTTCGCTCGGGCAGCCGGTCGATCATCGCGCGCGCCTTCTCCGTCTCCCCATCGGCCATGTACCGGCCCGCCAGCATGTACGCGGCGCTCACGCGCGTTTGCTCGTCTCCGCATTCGGCAGCGCGCTCGTACCACTCCGTCAGCGTCTGTCTCAGACGGCCGCGCTGTTCCGCCGCCGTGCCGGCCATCTGCATCGATCCTTCCAGCACCGCCGCCAAGCCGTAGAGCAGCGTGCCGCAGTCGGGATACTCCCGCACAAGCGCCTGCGCTCTGGCAAAGCCCGCTTCTGCGTCCCGGCGCGCGATATCCAAAACCTCGTTCAAGTACGCCGCAGTCTCCCGCGCATCCGGCATGCGCCGGAACCCGAACAGCGCGTCCATATCCATCTTCAGCAGCCTCGCCAGCGCAGGCAGCAGCGTCACATCCGGATACGTCGCTCCC